>CAYGCW010000131.1:3465-7347 GCA_964348465.1 uncultured Acidimicrobiia bacterium
GACTTCGGAAGTCGTGCTGGCGGGGACCTCATCCGGGTACGCTGTCGTCGTGGTGTTGCGCAGGGTCACTTTGGCGAGATCGGGGTAGCCGATGACGATATGGGTCTGCTGCCGGTCGGTGGTCGTGCGCGCGGTCTGTACCTGTTCGGGCGAGGGAACCGGCGGCGGCATCGAGGTAGCGCGTCTCCAGCCGGCGCCGGATGCGGTCGGCATCCACCTCGACGCACAGCACCGCGCCGCCGTTCATCGTGACGGCCAGCGGTTGTGCTCCGCCCATGCCGCCCAGGCCGGCCGTCAACGTCAACGTACCCGAGAGCGAGCCGCCGAAGCGCTGCTCGCCGATGGCAGCGAACGTGTTGAACGTTCCCTGGAGGATCCCCTGCGTGCCGATGTAGATCCAGGAGCCGGCCGTCATCTGGCCGTACATCATCAACCCGGCGGCCTCCAGTTCCCAGAAGCGCTCCCAGGTCGCCCAGTCGGGCACGAGCAGGCTGTTGGCGATCAGCACCCGGGGCGCCATCTCGTGCGTGCGGAAGACGCCGACCGGCTTGCCCGACTGCACCAGCAGGGTCTCGTCGCCGGCGAGGTCGGTGAGCGCCGCCACGATGGCGTCGTACGCCTCCCAGCAGCGGGCCGCCCGCCCCGTGCCGCCGTACACGACGAGGTCGTCGGGGTTCTCGGCCACCTCGGGGTCGAGGTTGTTCATCAGGCAGCGCAGCGCTGCCTCCTGCAGCCACCCGCGGGTGTTGAGATGCCGCCCGCGCGGGGCCCTGACGGGTCGCGGTCCAGCCACCGGATCTCTCCTCGATGTGCCTGCGGTCAGCGTACCGCCGTCACGCGAGCGAGAACGGCGGATATTCGTCGGTGAGGCCGGCGATCCAGGCGAAGGTACGCGCCGTCCATCGGGTGACGCCGACCACGAAGTCGTGAATGCCCTGCGGGAGCGAACCGGTGAACAGGATGATCCAGAACCCGACCCAGGCCGCGATCCCCTGGGCGTATCCGAGCACCCCGATGATGATCAGGTGCGGCAATGCGGCCAGCCCCTTCAAGAAGAGAAAGATTCCCAGGACCGCCAGCCCGCGGCTGCGCTGCCCGGTTCCGTATTCGGCGGTGAACCGGGCCGGATAGGCAGGGGCGTCGAGCGCGAACGGCGGGTACTCGTCGGTGTTGGCCCAGAGCCACGAGATCACCCGCGTGTACCACCCCTCCACGCCGGCGAGAAAGTCGAAGAGGCCGCGCGGCATGGTTCCGGTGAAGGCCACCACGAAGTAGCCGATGTAGGCGCCGACCAGGACCGCCACGTACAAGAAGGCCAGCACGATCATGTGCGGGATCAGCGCCAGCCCTTTGAGGAAGTAGATGATGCCGAGCACGGCCAGCCCCCGGCTGCGCGTACCTCCGGCGTAGTCGACTTCGAAGTTGACCGGATACGCCATCGAAACCTCCCCAGGTGTGTCTGACCTCCCCCGCCTCACCGGCGGGGGAGGCTCGACACCGGTCTCAGCCGCCGGACGGGGGCTCGGGAGCGTCGTCGGCCTTGCCGCGCATGTCGTCGACTTTGTCCTCGACGAACTCCTTGGCTTCGCCGGCGGCGTCCTTGGTCTTGTCCCAGGCCTTCTCGGCGGCGTCGCCGGCCTTCTCGGCCACGTCACCCGCCGTGTCCTTGGCCTTGCCGAACCAACCTTTCAACGTGTCCATCAAGCCCATGTCGCTCCCTCCTGGTGGATGTGGCCCGGATAGTAGGCGCTCACGCCAGCGGTCCGCTCGCCGCGGCGACTGCGGCGCCGAGGGCGCCGGACTCGACCAGACCGGCCACCGTCTCGATGTCGGGGCCGGGAGGGCGGTCTTCGGTCAGCGACGGCACGAGGGAGCGCACTGCCGCCACAGCGGCGGCGGTGGCCGGTGAGGGCCGGAGCGGAGCGCGATATTCGACGCCCTGGGCGGCGCACAAGACCTCCACGGCGAGCACCCGCGCCGCGGCATCG
Organism: uncultured Acidimicrobiia bacterium; assembly: GCA_964348465.1. Lineage (GTDB taxonomy): Bacteria > Actinomycetota > Acidimicrobiia > Spongiisociales > JAOTWH01 > CAYGCW01. The sequence continues at coordinate 5,454 of CAYGCW010000131.1, forward strand.
AGGACGACCCACAGCTTGCGCCCGGCGCCCCACCCCATCGACACATGATCTTCCTGACTGCCGGAGGTGGGAATGCTCTCCACGGATGCGGGATGGCTGAGCACCCGGCTCTCCGCCACGAGCGCGGCCGCCGTGTACTGGGCGAGCATCAGCCCGCTGTGCAGGCCGGGCTCGACGGCCAGGAAGGGCGGCAGACCCGACGAGCGCTCCGGATCGAGGAGCCGGTCGGTGCGCCGCTCCGAGATGTTGGACAGCTCGGTCGCGGCAACGGCCATGAAGTCGAGGGCGAACGCGAGCGGTTGACCGTGGAAGTTGCCCGCCGAGACCACGTCGCCGCCGACGGGAAACACGATCGGGTTGTCGACGACCGACGCCAGCTCACGCTCGAACACCTCCGCCGCGAACTGGAAGACGTCCCGCGCCGCTCCGTGGACCTGGGGCGCACAGCGGATGCTGTAGGCGTCCTGGACTGCGTGCACGAAATCGTCCTTGTGGCTCGCCCCGATCTGCGAGCCTGCGACCAGGCGGGCGAGGTTGGCGGCGGACGCCACCTGGCCGGGATGGGGCCGCAACTCGTGGATGCGAGCCTGGAACGGCCGCTCGCTGGCGAGCAACGCGTCAACCGACATGGCGCACGCGATGTCGGCGGCGGTGGCGAGCCGGCGGGCTCGCTGCAATCCGAGCGCTCCCCACGCCAGCATCCCCTCGGTGCCGTTCAGCAGGCTGAGGCCCTCCTTCGGTTCCAGCCGGATGGGATCGAGCCCGTGGCGCGCCAGCCCGTCCCCCGCCGGAGCCGAGGTGCCGCCGTCGCTGAGCTCCCCTTCGCCGATCAGCGGCAGGGCCAGATGAGCGAACGGCGCCAGGTCTCCCGATGCACCTACGGAGCCTTGCGCGGGGACCACCGGGAGCAGGTCCCGCTCCAGCATCTCGACGAGACGCGCCACGATCTCGGGACGCACGCCGCTGTGGCCCTGGGCGAGCGTCCGCGCCCGCAGCAGCAGCATCGCTCTGACCAGCGGCGGCGGCAGCGGCGGGCCCACCCCTGCCGCGTGGCTTCGCAGCAGCGACACCTGAAGCGCCGCGGCGTCGCCGGGCGCGATCGGCGTCCCCGCCATGGCGCCGAAGCCCGTGGTGATGCCGTAGACCGTGCGGCCTTCGGCGACGGCCCGGCTCACCACCTCTCGCGCCGGTGCCATCCTGCCGGCGGCTTCGGGCGCCAGCACCACGCGCGCCCGGCGGAACGCGACCGCTTCGACGTCCTCGGGACGGAGTGGCCCGCCGTCGATGGAGACGGTGCGCTGCGCGGTGCCCACGGCCGGCAGCCTACCGGCGCTTGGGGGCCTTCCCGGGACGGCGGGATTCAGTCCCCGTCGCCACCCCAATCGGGAGGGGCCGGCTCGGTCTGGATGGCTCGCGACTCCGGGCTCTCGGCGTACAGGAGATGGAGCAGCGCCTGGCCGTAGGCTTCGGCCGCCACCGGGGCGGTGAACGCCACCACCATCCCGTCGACGTCGATCTCGCACTTGTAGCCGCCGTCGGCCGCCGCCAGCGTCTGGAAGTGGTCACCGAGCCGATCCCGAAGCTGATCCTCCCGGGGAAGCCACACGACGTCCTGGCTGAAGATGTAGTCGAGCGACCACTCAACCGCTCCGTTGAACATGATCGTGGCGTGCCCGCCGAGTTTCTCGACGTCGATCGTCAGCTCTGCGATGACGAACACCTCGTCGTCGAGGTGGCGGTCCGGGATCATGAACTGATCGTGCAGTGCAGGTGCCCATTCGAGGCCGCGGTTCTTCAGACGTCGGGCGAGCGTCGTGGAAATCATGACCACATCGTAATCGACCACGCTACGTGTTGGAACCTCTTCACTCCGCAGCACCGAGCACGGACCGGA
>CAYGCW010000132.1:0-7329 GCA_964348465.1 uncultured Acidimicrobiia bacterium
TGCGCTGGCGGCGGCGTGGCGCCACGACCCCCAGCTGGCCGCCAGGATCGACCGCGGCGAGCCCGCGCTGGCGCGGCCCGCCCGGAACCTGCCGGCGTTCGTGAAGCAAGGGGAGGGCCGCACGGCGGCCGCCGCGCGGTCGTACTTCGAAGGGTACGAGAAGCTGGTCGGCGACTACGTCGCAGATCTCGCCGGCGGCCGCAACAGGTTGGTGCTGGTCGATTCGGGGTGGCAGGGCACGATCCACCGGATCCTGACCCGGCTCCGGCCCGACCTCGAGATCGTCAGTCTGCTGTTCGGCAGGGTGCTGCGCCCCGGAGAGGACCGCTCGGTCGCGTCGGACCTCGTCGGGCTGATCCTCGAAGCCGACTATTACCGGCCCGACCTGCCGGAGTCGGCGCTGATCTTCCACCGCCACGTGGTCGAGAACCTGTTCGAGGTGGACATGCCGTCCGTAGAGGTGCTCGTCCGCGACGAAGCCGGCCGGGTGCATGCCCCCCAATCCGCAGAGCTGCGGCCCGGGGTGGACACCGAGGTTCTCGCCGGGGTGGTCGCGTTCCTCCGTGAGCATCCGTCGGCGTCACCCGCCGAGGTGTTCCGGGCTCACGCCGAGGCAGCCGGCCGCCTCCACGACCTCATCGTGAGCCCCGACCGCGCCGACGTGGCGGCCCTGGCCGGAGCGCCCCGCTCGGCCGACTTCGGGCGCGCCCTCGAGGTGCCCGTGGTGATGGCGCCCGAGGACCGCTTCGCGGGGGACTCGCCGGACCATCGCATCGCCCAGTCGCTCTGGCCGCAGGGCCAGGCCGCCCTCGAGTACGAAGGATCCACGGCGGAGCGGAGCTTCGCGTCGATCACGGGCGGGGCCGGGGACACCGCCTACTTCGACCCGCTGCGCGCCAGGCCCGGGGCACGCCGCGCCCGCCCCACGGTGGCGATCGTCACCCGCACCAAGGACCGGCCGATCCTGCTGCGGCGCGCCGCCGCCAGCGTCGCCAAGCAGACCTACGACGAGTACGTCTGGGTCGTGGTCAACGACGGGGGCAACGAGGAGGAGGTCCTCGACGTGATCAGGGCCTCCCCCGTCGAGCAATACCGGATCACGCTCGTCTCCAACTCGGAGAGCGTCGGGATGGAGGCCGCCTCCAACAAGGGCGTCACCGCCGTCGCCTCCGACCTCGTGGTTATCCACGACGACGACGACTCCTGGGAGCCCGACTTCCTCCGCCGCTCCGTCGAGTTCCTCGCCGGCCCGGAAGGCTCCGAATACGGCGGCGTGATCACGCACTCGACATATGTCTCCGAGGAGATACGCGGCGACGATGTCATCATCCACGGGACCCGCCCCTACAACGAGTGGGTCAGAGCCGTGAACATCGCCGAGATGGCCGCGGGCAACTTCTTCCCGCCCATCGCGTTCGTGTTCCGGCGCAGCGTCTACGAGCGGATCGGTGGATTCGACGAGTTGCTCCCCGTGCTCGGCGATTGGGACTTCAACCTGCGCTTCTTGCGAGCCGCCGACATCGGTGTCATCACCGAGCCGCTCGCCAACTACCACCATCGCGACACCGGCACTCCGGGCTGGTACGGCAACTCCGTCATCCAGGGCCGCGACCTGCACCTGGAGTACAACACCATCCTCCGCAACCGGATGGCGCGCGCCGGCTCGGACGACATGCTGGCGATCTCCATGCTCGGGTACATGCTCGACGTCCTGCGCTCCGAGGTCCGCCGGGTAGGTGCGTCCGGCCCGCCGGCCGCCGCGTCGGCCGGTGCCTCCCAGCACGTGATCAGCCCCGACGAGCTGTGGATGGCGCTGACGTCGGTCGCCCACAGCGGCCGCATCCTCAATCGGCGGAACAAGATCGTCAGGGCTGTGAACGGCGTGCTGCGCAAGGTCTTCGGCGTCCCCACCGGGGACGTGATCGAGGACGTCGAGAGCTTCGCCAAGGAGTTGATCGCCAAGATCGACCCCGTCGACGTGCCGGTGGCGCCCGACTTCGACGAGGACGCCTACCTCGCGGAGAACCGCGACGTCAAGGCCGCGGTGGCGTCGGGGGGCTTCCGCAGCGGCTACCACCACTACATCGCTCATGGATGGCGCGAAGGGCGACGGCGCCCGACGCGCAAGCCGGAGGGGTGGCGATGAGCCTGTTCGTCGAATGGGAGAACGTGATCGGTCCCGAGGACCTCACCGAAGCCAGCCAGAGGATCTTCCGCATCGGTCGCTTCGGCCAGTTCAGCCTGGGCTCGCCGTCGATGATCAACTTCTCGTCGCTCATCGAGAGGATCGCGGCCGCCGCCCGCCCGGACTCGATGTGCGAGATAGGCATCGACAGGGGGGACAACACCCGGTTCCTGCTGTGGCTGGCAGAGCGGCTCGGGGCGGCCGTGTCGATCGTCGATCCGGAGATCTCACCAGACCTCGAACGCGACCTCGTCATCGGCTCCACGGCGACCATCGAGATTCACCGGGCGCTCTCGCGCGACTATTTGCGGGAGGCGGCCCCGCACGACGTGTACGTGATCGACGGCGACCACAACTACGAAACGGTGACGCAGGAGCTGGATCTGATCGCCAAGGCCTCGGCCGGGCGCAGCGTCGTGATGTTCCTGCACGACGTCGGGTGGCCCTTCGCCTACCGCGACATGTACTACGCGCCGGAGCGCGTCTCCGAGCGGCGCCCCACGACACGGGGCCGCATGACACCGTTCTCGGAGGAGGTCGGCGACTACGGCGTGCCCTTCGACTTCGCCGTGTCCGTGGAGGAAGGCGGCGAACGCAACGGCGTCACGGCGGCCATCGAGGGCTTCCTGGAGCGCTCCGACCGGGACTGGGGGTACTTCCGCGTCAACCTCTACTTCGGCATGGGGGTGCTGTGGGACCGGGCGACGGCCGGAGCCGAGCTCCAGACGGTCCTCTCCGATCTGGAATCCGCAGCGGCGGCCTTCGACACGCTGCTCAGCCATGCCGAGCTCAACCGCCTGATGCTGCTCACCCGGCTCCATCACGCCGCCGACGTCTGGAGGCGCCAGAAGGACTACATCGCCAGGCTGGAGGAGCGGTCGGCAGCCGCCGCGGCCCCGGCCGGAGGGAGGCAGGCCGCCGACCCCGCCGCGGCGCCGGCCAAGCCCGCTGCGGTCGATCCCGTGGACGCGGTGCCGCCGCCCGGGGAGCCGCAGGACGTTCCGACGCGCCCCGGGGCCGGGGCCTCGCCTCCCCCCCGCCTGCGCGAGCTGTTCGCCATCCGGCCACCCACGGCCAACTACCTCGTCAACTGGTCGAAACGCCATCGCTACGTGTACGTCGAGGTGCCCAAGACCGGTTGCACGACCGTCAAGCACATGCTCCAGCTCGCCGAGGTGGACGGCGACCGGTCACGCCTGCCCCGCAACGCGCACGACCGGCCGTACTCACCGCTGCTGGCGCCCGCAGACGACCCCGATGCCTTCTTCGCGGCGTTCGCAGGAGACGGCTACTACCGGTTCACCTTCGTGCGCAACCCGTACGCCCGGGTGCTGTCGGCCTACCTCGACAAGATCGTCGGCAACGAATGGGAGCGCCACCGCCGGCTGCCGCAGCTCGGCTTCGCCCCCGACTCCCACGTGACCTTCGAGGCCTTCCTGGAGCGCATCGTCGCCGACCCACCCGACGAGATGGACATCCACTGGATGCCGCAAACGCTCATCCTCGGTTACGACCGCAGCCGCTACGACTTCTTCGGGCGCTTCGAGTCGTTCCAGCCCCACCTGGAGCGAGTGGCGTCGCGCCTCGGGATGGGCGCCTACTTCAGGGAAGTCCGGGACGATCGGCCACACGCCACCGGAGCCCGCAGCCGCCTCGCCGAGTTCTACTCGGACCGGGCGCTGGCCATCGTCGAGGACCTCTACCGGGAGGACTTCGAGACGCTCGGCTACCCGCCCGGCTTGCCGGGCTGACCCGGCGGGCCCTCGTCGGGCTCCTCCACCGAAGCCTTGTAGGCGTCGATCACCTCGTCGGGCTGGCCGAGCATGATCATCTCGCCGTGGTCGAGCCACATCACCCGATCACAGATCCTGCGCACCGTCTGCAGCGCATGAGAGACGAACACGACCGAGCTGCCGGCCTGGATGAGCGCACGCATCCGGGCCAGTGACTTGCGTCGGAAGGCCTCGTCGCCGACCGCCAGCACCTCATCGACGACCAGCACGTCCGCCTGGCCGTCGGTGGCCACCGAGAAGCCCAGCCGGGCCAGCATGCCCGACGAGTAGCTCCGGGTGGGCACGTCGACGAACTCCTGCAGTTCGGCCCACTCGATGATCGGGTCGACGCGTTCCTTCATGAGCCGCGTGTCCCTGCCGAGGAGGGTGCCGTAGAGGACGATGTTCTCCCTGGCGGTCAGCTCCGGGTTGAACCCGGCCCCCAGCGAGATCATCGCCGCCACGCTGCCACGGACCACCATGCGGCCCGCGGTGGGCGGGAGGACCCTGGCGATCACCTTCATGAGGGTGCTCTTGCCGGCGCCGTTGGGCCCGATGACTCCGAACACCTCGCCGGGGCCGACCGTGAACGAGACGCCCTTGAGCGCCCACAGCTTCTCACGACGCCCCTTCCCCCGGAACATGTTCATCGTGAACTCCTTGAGGGTCCCGGGGCGGTCGCGGTCCAGCCGGTAGGCCATCTTCACGTCCTGGGCTTCGATCACCTCGGCCATCAGAGTGCCATCACCACGCTCTTCCAGCTGCGGGAGAAGACCCACACGCCGACGGCCAGGGTCACCACGCCGCTCCCGAGAGTCACCGCCAGCGACAGCGTCGAGAGCGGCTCGCCGTACACGAAAGTCCGGAACATCCGCAGATGGTGGAACAACGGGTTGAGGAACAGCACGAATTGCCAGCGCTCCGGCACGATCGACAGCGGGTAGAACGTCGCCGCCGTGTACATGAGCAGGAGCGTGAGCACCCGCACCAGGGCGAACACGTCGTAGAACAGCACCGCCCCCGACGCCACGATCAGCCCGGCGCCGGCGACCATCATCAGCATCGCCACGATCGAGACGGGCGTGAGCACGATCATCCACGACGGGGGGGTTGCGGTCAGGGCGAGGATCGCCAGCAGGGCCACCATGCTGATCAAGAAGTTGGCGGCCGCCGCCATGGCCGCCGACACCGAGAACACCTCGGGCGGCACGTGCACCTTCTCGAGGATCGCCCGGCTGGACACGATGGCGCCGCCGGAGTCGATCACCCCCTGCGTGAAGAACGATGCGAACAGGATCCCCGTCGACACGTACACGACGTAGGGAACCTCCCCGGCCGTCCGGCCGAACAGGTTGGAGAACACGATCCAGAACACCAGCACCGTGAGCAGCGGGTTGATCAGCGTCCACCACGCTCCGAGCACCGAGCGCTTGTAGCGCACCGTCAGGTCGCGCGTGACCAGCAGCCGGATCAGCCCACGGTGGGTCCAGAGCGCCTGGAACTCGCTGACGATCGGCCGGCGCGGCTGTGCGGAGTCGTAGACGGGGAGAGGTGTGACCATGGGGCCTGCGGCCCTGTAGCTTACCGGCGCCCTCCGCCAACCCCCGGGGTTCACGGGGCGACCGGCGCGTGGCGCCGGGCTAACGTTCATGGCCCGGCCCGACCGGGACCCGCTCGCGAGGTGCGCCGATGCAGCCCGCCACCACCGTCATCCCCGGAGTGCTCTTGCTCGACCCGGTCGTCTACGAGGACCAGCGCGGCTGGTTCGCCGAGGTCTGGAACCGCGCCGAGTTCGATGCGCTCGGCATCGACGCCGACTTCGTCCAGGACAACCACTCGCACTCCCGTCAGAACGTGCTGCGAGGCCTCCACTACCAGGTGCGCCATCCGCAGGGGAAGCTGATCCGAGTGGTGCGGGGAGCGGCGTGGGCCGTCGCCGTCGACCTTCGCCCCGAATCGCCCCAGTTCGGTCGCTGGGCCGGATTCGAACTGACCGCAGAGAACCGGCGCCTGGCGTGGCTCCCCCCGCGCCTCGCGTTCGGGTTCTACGTGACCGGTGACGAGGCCGACCTCGCCTACAAGGTCACGAACCACCGCTTCGGGGATCACGAGCGGTCGATCCGCTGGGACGACCCCGACCTGGCGATCGAGTGGCCGCTGGCCGGGGCGACCCCGGTGCTCTCGAAACGCGACCGGGAGGCGACGCCCTTCGCCGATGCCGACCTCCCCGAGCCATCGCCCCATGAGGGCGAGCTGCGGTGAAGGGCCTCATCCTCGCCGGCGGCACCGGGACCCGGCTGCGACCGATCACCTACTCCATGACGAAGCAGCTGGTCCCGGTCGGCAACAAGCCGATCATCCTCTACGGGCTCGAGGACCTGGTCGCGTCCGGCGTCGACGAGATCGGCATCGTGGTCGCCCCCGAGACGGGCGGCGACATCAGACGGCTCATCGGCGACGGCAGCGCCTTTGGAACCGGCGTCACCTACGTCACCCAGGACCGGCCGCTGGGCCTGGCGCATGCCGTTCGCACCGCGTTGCCGTTCATCGACGGCGATGACGTGGTCGTCTACCTGGGCGACAACCTCGTGAAGGAAGGAGTCGGCACGGTCGTGGCCGACTTCCGGCGGGAGCACCCGAACTGTCAGATCCTCCTCTGCCCGGTCGCCGACCCGAGCGGGTTCGGAGTGGCCGAGCGGGACGGCCGCGGCGAGGTGGTGCGGCTGGTCGAGAAACCCAAGGTGCCACCATCGGACCTGGCGCTGGTGGGTGTCTACCTCTTCGACGCCTGCGTGGCCGAGGCGGTGAACCAGCTCGAGCCTTCGGGCCGGGGGGAATACGAGATCACCGAGGCCATCCAGTACCTCGTGGACACGGGACGCACGGTCCGCTCCAGCCTCGTGACGAGCTGGTGGAAGGACACCGGCCGCAAGGACGACCTCCTGCACGCCAACGAGCTGGTCCTGGCGGACATCCCCGACGCCGTCGAGGGCGAGCTGATCGGCTGCACGACACGCGGCCCGCTGCGCATCGCCGGCGGCGCCCGGCTCGTGGACTGCGACCTCACCGGCCCGGCCGTGATCGGGGCGGGCGCTCAGGTGACCCGCACCAGGATCGGGCCCAACACCGCCATCGGAGACGGCTGCCGACTCATCGACGCCGCCGTGGAGGACTCCATCATCATGGAGGGCACCGAGATCCACGGCTGGAAGATCCACAACTCCGTGCTCGGACGTGGCGCCGTGCTCCACGGGTCCGCTCCGGAGCGGTTCGTGGAGATGACGCTGGGAGAGCGCTCCGAGATCCTCGGCGAATGATCGTCGTCACCGGTGCCGGCGGCCAGCTCGGCAGTGCGTTCCTGCGCCTCCTCCG
>CAYGCW010000133.1:0-880 GCA_964348465.1 uncultured Acidimicrobiia bacterium
AACGCAAGTACGGCGACACGCTCGACGAGGTGCTGGCGTTCGGCGAGGAGGCGGCGCAGCGGGCGGCGGAGCTGGACGAGCTGCTGGAGCGGGCGGGGGGCATCGACGCAGAGCTGGAAGCAGCGCGGCGCGAGGTGGCCGCCGCCGGTGCGGCGCTGGCCGTGGCACGCCGCACCGCTGGCGCTCGGCTCGCAACGGCCGCCGTGGAGCATCTCGCCGAGCTCGGCTTCCGCCGCCCGGTCGTCGAGGTCGACGTGACCGACGCCCACCCCGGTCCGGCCGGCGCCGACCGGGTCGCCCTCCTGTTCGCCTCGGACGAGTCGTTGACCCCCGGCGCCGCGGCGCGGGTCGCCTCGGGCGGGGAGCTGACCCGCCTCGTGCTGGCGCTCCGCCTCGCGGGCGGGATCGGAGAAGCCCCGGTCGTCGTCTTCGACGAGGTCGACGCCGGCGTCGGCGGCGCGACCGCGCTGGCGCTCGGCCGCAAGCTGGCCGCGCGGCCGGCAGGTGCTGTGCGTCACTCACCTGCCCCAGGTGGCGGCGTTCGCCGATGCCCACTTCGTCGTCGAACGCGCCGGCGCCGCCGCATCGGTGCGGCGGGTCGCGGGACCGGAGCGGGTCGCCGAACTGTCCCGGATGCTGGCGGGGATGCCCGAGTCCGACCGGGGCCGCGATCACGCCGAGGAGCTGCTCGCCCTTGCGGGCAAGGCCTGAGCGGGGATACCGGGACCGGGGCGGCGGGCTGTTACCATGCCCTCCCGTGACCAAATACGTGTTCGTCACGGGTGGCGTGGTCTCCGGCCTCGGCAAGGGCATCACCGCAGCGTCGATCGGCCGGCTCCTCAAGGCCCGCGGGCTCCGGGTCGTCAACCAGAAGCTCGAC
>CAYGCW010000133.1:904-1158 GCA_964348465.1 uncultured Acidimicrobiia bacterium
TTCGTCACCGACGACGGGGGAGAGACCGACCTCGATCTCGGGCACTACGAGCGGTTCACGGGTGAGAACCTGCGCCGCGACTCCAACGTCACGACGGGCTCCATCTACCAGTCGGTGATCATGAAGGAGCGGCGCGGCGACTACCTCGGCGACACCGTCCAGGTCATCCCCCACATCACCAACGAGATCAAGGAGCGCATCCGGCGCGTCGCCCGCGACGGCAGCGCGGACGTCGTCATCGTCGAGGTCGGAGG
>CAYGCW010000133.1:1168-2226 GCA_964348465.1 uncultured Acidimicrobiia bacterium
TGCTCGAGGCGATCCGCCAGGTCCGCAAGGACATCGGGCGCGATGACACCGTGTACGTCCATGTGACGCTGGTGCCGTACATCGGTCCGTCGGAGGAGCTGAAGACCAAGCCCACCCAGCACTCCGTCGCCGAGTTGCGCAGCCGGGGCATCCAGCCGGACGTGATCGTGGTCAGGTCCGACCGCGGGATCGATGACGCCGTGCGGCGGAAGATCAGCCTCTTCTGCGACGTCGACGAGTCCGCGGTCATCGACGCTCCGGACGCCTCCACGATCTACGCCGTCCCGCTGGTACTCCACGAGGGTGGCCTCGACGGGGTGATCGTCGAGCGGCTCCGCCTCGAGACGGGCCCTCCCGAACTCGACGCCTGGGCGAAGATGGTGGCTCGCTCCGAGCGCGCCGAAGACCCGGTCACGATCGGCATCGTCGGCAAGTACGTCGACCTGCCCGACGCCTACCTCTCGGTGGCGGAGGCGGTGCGGCACGGCGCTGCGGCCAACGATCTTCGCCTCGAGCTGAGGTGGATACCCAGTGACGACGTGGACGGCCTCCTCGCCGAGTCGTACCTGGCGGGGGTCGACGGCATCATCGTTCCCGGCGGCTTCGGCGTGCGGGGCATCGAGGGGAAGGTCCAGGCCATTCGCTACACCAGGGAGAACGGCATCCCGTTCCTCGGCCTCTGCCTCGGCCTCCAGTGCGCCGTCATCGACTACGCGCGGTCGGTGCTCGGTCTCACCGATGCCAACAGCGCCGAGTTCGACCCGGTCACGCCTCACCCGGTGATCGACCTCATGGAGGCACAGCAGGGAGTCGAGGACATGGGCGGGACCATGCGGCTCGGCATCTACGCGGCCCGCCTCCAGGAGGGGTCCCTGGCCAGGGAGCTGTACGGAGAGGAGATCGTCTACGAGCGGCACCGGCACCGCTACGAAGTCAACAACCGGTACCGGGCCGATCTGGAGGCTGCCGGGCTCCGCCTCTCCGGCCGCTCGCCGGACGACCGTCTCGTGGAGATCGTGGAGCTGCCTTCGCATCCGTTCTTCGTGGGCACGCAGTTC
>CAYGCW010000133.1:2304-7317 GCA_964348465.1 uncultured Acidimicrobiia bacterium
GCGGACCGGAGCTGATGCGATGAGCCCGGCGTCGGGCTTCACCACCATCGGCACGGAGCCCATGTTCCAGGGCCGGATGATCCAGGTCGAGCTGCAACAGCTCGAAGGACCCGGGGGCGAGCGTTTCCAGCGGGAGATGGTGCGCACCCCGGGCTCGGTGGCGACCTTGCCTCTGGCCGGCGACGACGTGATCCTGATCCGGATGCCCCGGGTGCCCGTGGGCTCGTCGCTGCTCGAGATCCCAGCGGGCCTCCGGGACGTTGCCGGCGAGGAGCCGGAAGCGACGGCCCGCCGCGAATGCGAGGAGGAGATCGGCTACCGGCCCGGCCGGCTGACGCTGCTCGGCACGTTCTACAACAGCCCCGGTTACTCGGACGAGCTGACCTACCTGTTCCTCGGCGAAGACCTGCAGCCGGTGGACGCCCGGCCCGACGCCCCGGAGGAGCACGCCGCGGAGGTGGTGCAGATGGGTTTCGAGGAAGCCATGGCGATGGCGCAGCGGGGTGAGATCGTCGACGGCAAGACGTTGCTCGCCATCTACGCGGTCGCTGCTCGCCGGACGTGAAGCTGGCCGACGGGGCCGAGGAGTATCTCGCCGCCCTCACCAGCGAGCGAGGCCTGGCCCGCAACACCGTACGGGCCTACCGGCGGGACCTCGGCCAGTACCTCGATCACCTCGCCGGCGAGGAGCCGGGGCCCGAGTCGGTGTCGTTGTTCGTGTCCGAGTTGCAGCGCCGCGGCCTGGCGCCGGCCACCGTCGCCCGCAAGGTGGCGGCGGTGCGAGGCCTCCACCGCTTTCTCGCCGCCGAAGGCCTGGCGGCGGACGACCCCACCGTGCTCGTCGAGTCGCCCCGCCGGCCCGGTGCTCTGCCGAAGGCCCTCACCGTTGACGAAGTGCAGGCGATCCTCGAAGCTCCCGACACTGCGACCGGTCTCGGCCGGCGGGACGCCGCCTTGCTGGAATTCATGTACGCCACCGGCGCGAGGGTCGCCGAGGCCGTCGCCCTCGACCTCGCGGACCTGTCCTTGGAGGACCGCACGGCGCGGGTGACCGGCAAAGGCGACAAACAGCGGCTGGTCCCGCTGGGCCGCTACGCGGTGGCCGCGATCGGGGCGTGGCTGCCCGAGCGGCGAGCCTTGCTGGCCGGTCGGCGCGACCCCGGGGCGGCATTCCTCAACGCCAGGGGCCGGCGCCTGACCCGCCAGGGGGTGTGGCTGATCGTGCGCAGACAGACCCGCCGGGCCGGGATCCCCGACGGGAGGGTCTCGCCCCACGTGCTGCGCCACTCGGCGGCCACGCACATGGTGGAGGGCGGAGCGGACCTCAGATCCGTCCAAGAGATGCTCGGGCACGCTAGCATCAGCACCACCCAGGTTTACACGCGCGTGTCCCCGCGGCATCTGTTGGAGACCTACGTCGCGTGCCACCCTCGCAGTTGAACGGGCAGATCAGATGAGCACGTCGATAGAAATCCCGGAGGCCCGCCGGCTCCTCGAAGAGGAGCGGGCGAAGCTCGTGCATCAGCTCGAGGAGCTGGGCGCGACCGAAAGCGGCGACCTGCGCGCCGACGTCGACTACGGCGAGAGCTTCTCCGACGCCGCCGCGGTCACCGCCGAGCGCACCGAGCGGCTCGGCCTGGTCGAGTCGCTGAAGGCGATGCTCGACGACGTCGACGGCGCCCTGGCCCGCATCGAAGACGGCACCTACGGCGTGTGCACGAGCTGCGGCAGCTCCATCAGCCCGGCCCGGCTCCAGTTCCGGCCGGAGTCGGCCTACTGCGTGGACTGCAAGTCCAAGCGCTGAGACGGCCGGCAGTGCCGCGCGCGGGCCGACTTCTCCACCTCTTGCGTCGCTTCGTCTACGTGGTGCGGGCGCGGCCGCTCCGCCCCCGTGAGCAAGCCGAGGCCGCGGCACTCCTGCGCGACCCCGAACGGCACCTCTTCTGGGGCCAACCCGCCGCCGATCAGCGACACGGCCTCGACGCCGCCCGGTACATCGCAGCCCGGGCGCCGGGGCGGCCGGACCTGGTTCGCGCCGCGCTCCTCCACGACGCCGGCAAGCGCCATGCCCGCCTCGGCGCGATCGGGCGCAGCGTGGCCGCGGCGCTGGACATCGCCCGGCTGCCGGTGACGCCCCGTATGCGCGCCTATCTCGACCACGGGCCCGTCGGAGCCGCCGAACTCGAGGAGGTCGGGGCCGAGGAGGTCGTCGTGGCCTACACCCGCCACCATCACGGTGAGCGCCCGGCTGCGGTCGCCGCTGCGGACTGGAAGCTCCTCGACGCTGCAGACCACGCCTGATCGGGCGCCGGGCAAAGCCGCGGCCCGCCGCCCGGTCCGCAATACACTTGGCAGCCGTCCGGCGACCGGGAACCCCATGGCGTATCGAGTGAAGACGGCGGTGTTCGAGGGCCCCCTCGACCTGCTCCTGCAGCTCATCACCTCCCACCAGGTGGAGATCACCGAGCTGAGCCTCTCCGATCTGGTCGCCGAGTATCTCTCGTACCTCGACGTGATGAGGGAGATGGACCTCGACGTCACGAGCGAGTTCCTGTTGATCGCCGCCACCCTCATCCAGCTCAAGGCGCGCCGGCTGCTGCCGGGCGATCCCGACGTCGACATCGACGAGGAGCTGCTGCTGGCAGAGGAGCGGGATCGGTTGCTGTCGCGGCTGCTCGCCTGCCTGACGTTCAAGGACGTCGCGGCGGTGATCGGACATCGTCTGGCCGCCAACGCTCGCTACCTGCCCCGCACCGCCGGCCTCGACCCGGGCATCACCCCGGCGCCGCCGGAGCTGCGCGTCACGGTGGGCGCCGCCGAGCTGGCCCGGCTGGCGGCGCGGGTGATCAACCGCCGCACCGACCCCGACCTCGACCACCTCGAGCTGGACCTGCCCTCGGTCTCCGACGCCATCGCCGACCTCCGCCGGCGGATGGCGGCGGCGGCGGTCACGGACTTCGAGACGCTCACCCGGCACTGCTCGCGCCGGGTCGAGGTGGCGGCCTACTTCCTCGCCCTGCTGGAGCTGGTGCGATGGGGCGTCCTCGGCGCCGGCCAGGAGCAACGCGATGCTCCGATCCGGGTGGAGGCGCGCGACGTGGATGCCGGAGATCTCGAGTCGGAGTGGGCCGTGTGATGGACACCGCCGCGCTGCTGGAGGCGATCTTGTTCGTGGCCGAGGAGCCGCTGCCCGCCGCCGAGCTGGCGTCGCTGCTGGAGGTCCCCAGGGCTACGGTGGAGAAGGAGCTGGCCGGCATCGCAGAGCGCTTCGAAGCAGAGGGGCGAGGGATCGTGCTGCGGGAGGTCGGCGGCGGGTGGCGCCTCTACAGCCATCCCGAAGCCCGGCCCTACCTGGAGCGGTTCGCGGCCACGGCGAGGGCGAGCCGGCTGTCGTCGGCGGCGCTGGAGACACTGGCCGTAGTGGCCTACCGCCAGCCGGTGTCGCGAGGCCAAGTGTCGGAGATCAGGGGCGTCGACTCCGAGCGGGCGTTGCAGACACTGGAGCGGCGCGGCCTGATCGAGGAGGTCGGCAAGGCGCCGGGGCCCGGCCAGGCGCTGCTGTACGGGACCACCCCCCTGTTCCTCGAGAAGATCGGCGTCTCCACCGTCGAGGAGCTTCCACCCCTGGCGGACCATGTGCCGCCGGCCGACGTGGTGGAAGCACTGGAACGGCCCTTGCGGCCCGAGCAGCCATCGAACGAATCCAGAAGCTGATCGCTCGCTCGGGGCTGACGTCCCGGCGCGGCGCCGAGGAGATGATCGCCGCCGGGCGGGTCACGGTCGACGGCGCCCCGGCCCGCCTGGGCGACAAGGCCGACCCTGCCACCGCCCGCATCGCGGTCGACGGCGTCCCGCTGCCGGTTCGGCCCGACCTGGTCCACTACCTGCTGTACAAGCCGCCGGGCGTGACGTCCACCACCAGCGACCCACACGCCGCGCGCCCGGTGATCGACCTGGTACCCGCCGAGCCGCGGGTGTTCCCGGTGGGGCGTCTCGACAAGGACTCCGAGGGCCTATTGCTGGTGACCAACGACGGCGACCTCGCCAACGTCGTCACCCATCCGCGCTACGGGGTGCCGAAGACCTACCTGGCGCGGGTGGCCGGCAAGCCCTCGCCGGCGACCCTGCGGCGCCTGCGGGAGGGCGTAGGACTCGAGGACGGACCGGCGGCGGCCCGCTCGGCACGCCTCGTCGACTCGTTCGGGGCCGAGTCGCTCGTGGAGGTCGTGATGGGGGAAGGCCGCAAGCGGGAGGTGCGAAGGCTGCTCGACGCCGTCGGGCACCCCGTCGTCCGGCTGGTGCGGACCGCCATCGGGCCTCTGCAGGATCGCAGCCTGAAGCCGGGAGAGTGGCGGCGGCTGACCGTCGACGAGGTGCGGGCGCTGTACTCGGCCGCGGGTCGAGCGTGGGAAGATGCCGGCGATGTCTGACCGCTCCCTCACCTGCCCGCCGGGCGTGTTCCGGGCCACCGTCGCCGTGCCCGGCGACAAGTCGCTGTCGCATCGCGCCCTGATCTTCGCGGCGCTGGCGGCCGGCCGCAGTGCGGTCTCGGGCCTCGGCCCCGGCGCCGACGTCGACGCCACCGCCGCCGCGCTGGAGCGACTGGGCGCGACGATCGGCGACGGCGCCGTCGACTCGCCCGGGGTGGCCCGATGGATCCCTGCCGACGGCGTCCTCGACGCCGGCAACTCCGGTACGACGCTGCGGCTGCTGGCCGGCGCCTTGGCAGGCCGCCCCTTCCGGTCGACGCTCGACGGGGACGACTCGCTGCGGCGCCGGCCGATGCGGCGCCTGGTCGGCCCGCTGACGGCGCTGGGCGCCGGGGTGGAGACGTCGGCGGACGGCACCGCGCCGGTGACGGTGTGGGCGCCGAAGCCGCTGCACGGAGCCGCGATCGAGATCGGCATCGCCTCGGCGCAGGTGCGATCTGCGGCCGCCCTGGCGGCGCTCCAGGCGGAAGGTGCCACCACGATCGACAGCCCGCCCGGCTTCAGGGACCACACCGAGCGGTGG
>CAYGCW010000134.1:0-7313 GCA_964348465.1 uncultured Acidimicrobiia bacterium
GGGTCCGGCAGGCCGGTGCGCCCAGAGCAGCAGGCCGATGGTGGTGAGCGCCATCGCAGCAGGGATCGCCACCGCCACGACCGTCGCGGCAGATGCCTCGCCCGCCCAACCCAGCGCGGCGGCTGCGCCGCCGGCGGGAAGCACGGATGCGTGGCGGAGCGCCGGGATGCTCAGCGGTGACGCCGAGGCGGCGGTCGCAACGGCCCAGGCGGCCAGGCCGGTGGCCAGCGCCAGGCCCACCGCCACCCGGTCCACTCCGGGTTCGGAGGCACCCAGCAGCGCGGCGGCGATGCCGGCTCCGGCCAGCGCCACCCACGGCCCGGTCCGGACGGCGTGGCGCGGTGCCCCCCGCACGAGGGCGGCCGCCGCCAATACCAGCGCTCCGGACCCGGCGGCAGTGGCGGCCAGTGCCGGATCGGGCCACCACGCGCCCCAGGAGACGGCCGCCACCCACGATGCCCCGGCGAATCCCGCCGCCAGCCAGCCGAGCGCGCTCCTGATCGGGCCGGGCCCGGCGAAGAGCTCGCCGGCCGCCGCGGCGGCAGAGTTGGCGGCCAGCGCCAGCGCCAGCCAGCCCGGGCCGGCCACGGCGGCTCCGATGATCACGGCGACGTCGCCGGCTGCGGCCCAGTACCCGCTGCGCTTCCAGGCGGCGGTGACGAGGGCCAGCCCCCCTGCCCCGGCGAACACGGCGGGCACTTGGGAGGCGTCGAGGGCGGCCACCATGGCGGCGGCAGCGACGCCGTGGCCGACCACCAGCGGCGCCAGGTCCCAACCCAGCCACGGATCGCGACTACCCGGTAGCCATTCCAGAACGAACGACGCGACGAGGATCCCCGCCGCCACCGGCAGCAGCACCACCGGCTCCGCAACAGGGTCGACGCCCGCAGCCGCCATCAGGCCGGCGGCCGCCAGCGCCGCCAGCCCCCAGGCGGCGGCCGAGATCGACCCGACCCGCAACAGCAGCGCCACGGCGCCGTAGAAAGCCGCCCCGGCCGCCGCCCATGGCCACCACTCCCCCGGCGACCCGGCGATGACGTACGACAGGGCCACCGGGACCGCCACCACCCCCAGCGCGAACGGCGCCTGCAGCCACGCAGCCCGGATGCCGTCGCCGGGAGACGGGCGCCCGCCGATCTGCCGGTCGGTCAGGAGCGCGCCCAGCGCAGCGCTGCCGCCCCAGCCCATGAGGACGAGGTCGAGGTGACGGGCGGGCACGCCCGCCCGTTCGGCGAGCAGGACCGCCAGCACCGCCGAGAGCGCCCACGCCGTCCACATCATGAACGGCCGGCGCAGGTCGGAGCTGACCACGAAGACCACGCCGATGGCGGTGGTGACGGCAGCGATCGACGGCCACGGCTGCGGTGCGGCGACCGCGATCGCCACGCCGGCGAGGAAGAACCCGCCGGCGGCGATGACCGGTGCCAGGGGCCGGCGGTGGTGAGTCGCCCGCGCCGTCGCGGCATAGGCCAGGGCGAGGGCGGCGAGGGCCAGGGCCATCCAGCCCCGGTCGCCATCGAACCAGCGGCCCACGTGGGCGGCCAGCGCCAGCGTGAGGGGAAGACCGGTGGCGGCGAGGGCCGGCGCCGCGCCGCGGGCCACGGACGGAGCGGGGATCACGCGGAGGAGCAGGCCGGCCAGGGGGGACCGGCGCAGCTCGCCGGCCAGCGTCTCGAGGAACCACGCTCCGCTCCAGATGGCCAGCGCCGCCAGGCGGGGAGCGTCGGGAACCGGCCATGCCAGCGCGGCCGCGACGGTGAGATGCCCGGCCGCTGCGACGTGGCCGGGGCGGCCGTCGGCTCCGGACCGGGCGGCGCCGATCGTCCCGGTCAGGACCGCCCCGGCTCCGGCGGCGGCAAACGCAGCGGGCCACCACTCCGGCCGGATGGCGGATGCGTCCAGGGCCAGCAGCAGCGTCCAGGCGCCCCCGGCTGCAGCCGTCCACACCCGTCCGACCGGCGACCTGGCAGCCGCCGCGACGGCCACCGTCGCCAGACCCGCAGCCACCGCCATCCACGCCGCCGGCTCCCCGGCGGCGGCGCCGAGCGCGGTGCCCGCCAGGACCGCTCCGCCGTAGCCGACCGCCCACAGATACGGGTAGCCGTGCTCCGCCCTGGTTGCCAGCGCTCCCGCCGCCACCATCGCCGCCGCGGCGGCGGCGAGCGTGAGGGCTGGACCGGGGGCCGTGAGTGCCCCGATGGCGTAGAACGACGCCGCCGGCAGCGCCGCCGTCCCGATCAGCGCCGCCACGTCTGTCGGGGAGTCGGGCGGGATCGTCAGCCGAGCGGCCGACCACGCCGCCCCCAGGGAGGCCGCCACCAGCAAGGCCACGGGCTCCTGGACGGAGGCGGCGATGGCCGCTGCGGCGGCGGCGAGCAAGGTGACCGCCGCCGGGACCGGGGCGGCCCGCCGCTCCCAGAGCTCGGCCAGCACCAGGAAAGACACGGCGGCGGCTGCGCTCGCCGGCGCCAGCTCCAACGCCGGGACGGCGGCGGCCGCAGTCACCGCCACTACTGCGCCCTGAGCGGCCCACGCCAGCGGCACGCGGTCGCCGAGGATCTCTATGAGCACGATGGCCATGGCGCCGCCGGCGATGACCGGAACCGGAGGCCAGCCGTCGGCGGCGGCGAGGAGCAGCAGCAGGGCGTAGACCATGGCCATGCCCGGCAGAGCGGTCAGGATGGCAGGGCGGCTGAACCGCCCTGCCGGCCACACCCGCGCCGCCGCGGTCGTCGCGAGGACCGCGGCGGCAACCAGCGCCATCGCGGACGCCGATGCCCCCTCCTCGAAGACGAGGCCGAGGACGCCGGCCGCCAGCCACACCATCGGGGTCACGAGCCACCGCAGGGGCGAGGTCGAGCGGCGGGCGGAGACCAGGGCGTATGCGCCGGCGAGCGCCAGCGCCAGAGTGGCCAGGGTGGCCACCAGGGCGGCCCGCTCGAGATCGGGAGGGAAGGCGGCCCCATCCCCGAACGCCGCGAACAACACCACCGGGGTCACCGCGCCGGCCAGCAGCTCGAGGCTGGCGGCGACGAACGGAGCACCCCGGTCGCGCAGGAACCAGGAAGCGCCGAAGAGCACGGTGGGGATCGCCACCTCGGCGACCGGGCGCCAGGCCGAACCAACGCCCGAGAAGGCGAAGACGACGAACCCGAACGTGGCCACGAACACGAGCAGCACGCCCAGGTAGGCGAGTCCGTGGACCGCGACGTCGGAGACGAGTGCCTCCCACGCCTTGCGGGCGGCCCGGGCCATGCCTTCCAGGAGCGCCGGGGGCGAGGGCACGGTGCCTGCCGTTGCGACGGATGCCGGCCGGGCCGGCGGCACCGGAGGCGCCGGGCGTTCCGATGCCGGCGGAGTTGGTGCGGTCGGCTCGAAGACGGGCTCGGGGGCGACGGGACGGGTGGGAAGCAGGATCGGCTGCGGCGCGGCGGCCGCCGCCGTATGGCTGCGGCGCGACGCGAGGTCGGCGGCCAGCCTGCGGTGCACGTCGGCGGGCAGCAGGCCGCACGCCGCCGCTTCCTCCAGATAGGCGGCGACGATGTCGAGCCCTTCGTCGGTGTTCTTGCCGGTCGATCGCAGGTAGGCGTCGACCGGACCGCCGGGCTGCGGGGCCGGCCTGGCCGTGGCGCCGGACGGCGCCTGCTCCCGTAGCGGAACCGAGACGCCCGCCGCCGGTGGCGCGGCGACGGCCGGGCCGGTGTCCCTGGTCAGCCACCACCCGAACCACCCCGCCAGGGTGCCGACGAGGAGCGCCCCCGGGAGCCCTGCGCCGCTGCCGATCAGCAACCCGACGACGGCGAGGATGGCAGCAGTCCAGACCCGACTCACGGCCGACCTCTTCTCGGTTCCAACCTACCTCGGGGGAAGATCCCGCACCAGGGTCCTATGGCGGCGAGCCTACTCATGCCCTCAGCATCGTCCTGTGCGGGACGGGCGGCCATAGGGGACAACCCTGGTAGCGACCCCGAGGCCACGGCAGGGGCCCCGGGGTGCGGCCCCGCCTAACATCTGCGGCCGTGGCCCGCAAGATCCATTCCCAGGACGTCACCGAGGGCCCGGCCCGGGCTGGCGCCCGCGCCATGCTGCGGGCCGTCGGCCTCGCCGAGGACGACTTCGCCAAGCCCCAGGTGGGCCTGGTGTCGGCCGGCAACGAGGTCACCCCGTGCAACCTGACCGGGCCGCGCCTGGCCGCCCGGGCCAAGGAAGGCGTACGGGCGGCCGGCGGCGTGGGCCTCACGTTCGCCACCATCGCCGTCAGCGACGGGATCTCGATGGGTCACGAGGGGATGCGGGCGTCGCTGGTGTCGCGCGAGGTGATCGCCGACTCGGTCGAGCTGGTGATGCACGCCGAGCGGTTCGACGCCATGGTGACGATCGCCGGCTGCGACAAGTCGCTGCCCGGCATGCTGATGGCCGCGGCGCGCCTCAACCTGCCGGCGGTCTTCCTGTACGGGGGGTCGAGCCTCCCCGGCCGCTGGCGGGGCCGCGACATCTCGATCGTCGACGTCTTCGAGGGGATCGGGGCGTTCTCAGACGGCCTCATCACCAAGGAGGAGCTGCTCGAGATCGAGCAGTCCGCCTGCCCCGGCGTCGGATCGTGCGCCGGCATGTTCACCGCCAACACGATGGCGTCGGTGGGAGAAGCCATCGGCATGTCGCTGCCGGGCAGCGCCACCGTGCCGGCTTCCGACCCCCGGCTCGAGGACTACGCCGTGCGGTGCGGCGAAACGGCGATGGCGTTGCTCGACGCCAACGTGCGGCCTCGCCAGATCATGACCCGCCCTGCGTTCGAGAACGCCATCACCACCGTCATGGCCCTCGGCGGGTCGACCAACGCCGTGCTCCACCTGCTGGCCGCCGCCCACGAGGCCGGCGTCGACCTGACGCTGGAGGACTTCGACCGCATCAGCCGCCGCACGCCCCACCTGGGCGACATGAAGCCGTTCGGCAACTACCACATGGTGGACCTGGACCGAATCGGCGGCGTGCCGGTGGTGCTGCGGGCGCTGCTCGACGAGGGCCTGCTGCACGGCGACGTGCTCACGGTGACGGGAAGGACGATGGCCGAGAACCTGGACGGCGTCGTGTTCCCCTCCGGGCAGGACGTGGTGGCCCCCGCCGCAGACCCACTGGCGCCCGAGGGCGGAATCGCGGTGCTGCGGGGCTCGCTCGCTCCCGAAGGCGCGGTGGTGAAGATCGCCGGCCTGCACCTCGACGTGTTCGAGGGGAGGGCGCGGGTGTTCGACGACGAGCAGGACGCCATCGACGCGCTGTTCGCCCACGACCTGCATCCCGGCGACGTGGTCGTGATCCGCTACGAGGGCCCGCGCGGCGGCCCCGGGATGCGGGAGATGCTCGCGATCACCGCCGCAATCAAGGGCGCCGGGCTCGGCAAGGACGTCCTGCTGGTCACCGACGGGCGGTTCTCGGGCGGCACCACCGGCCCGTGCATCGGCCACGTGGCGCCGGAGGCCGCCCACGGCGGGCCGATCGCGTTGGTGGAGGAGGGCGACACCATTCGGCTGGATCTGGAAGCACGACGCCTCGACCTGCTCGTCGACGAAGACACGCTCGTCGGGCGGCGCGCCGACTGGAAGCCGCTTCCGCCCCGCTATGCCACCGGCGCCCTCGCCAAGTATGCCCGGCTGGTCGGCAGCGCCCAGCACGGAGCCGTCTGCGACTGACCGCGATCACGAAGGAGCACCCGATGAAGTACGGCGGTTTCGTGCCGCAGGGGTGGCGGATGGACCTCCAGGGCGTCCCGGTCGACCGCCACTGGCCGACGATGCTGCGGGTCGCCCGCGACCTCGAGGCGGCCGGCTACGACTCGGTGTGGGTCTACGACCACCTCCACACCGTGCCCGAGCCGACCCAGGAGCCCACCTACGAGTGCTGGACGCTGATGGCGGCGCTGGCGGCGGCCACCGACGAGATCCGGCTCGGCCAGATGTGCACGTGCAACTCCTACCGGCCGCCGCCGTACCTGGCGAAGGTGGCATCCTCGATCGACGTCATCTCGGGCGGGCGGCTCGAGTTCGCCATCGGAGCCGGATGGTACGAGCACGAGTACGTCGCGTACGGCTATGAGTTCCCGAAGGCGTCGGTGCGCATCGCCCAGCTTGCCGAAGCCGTCGAGATCATCAAGCTGATGTGGGCCGAGGACGAGGCGACGTACGAAGGCGAGCACTATGCGGTGCGCGGCGCCATCAACAGACCCAAGCCGCTCCAGGTGCCGCATCCGCCGCTGTGGATCGCCGGGGGCGGCGAGCAGCTCACCCTCAGGGTCGTCGCCGAGCACGCCGACTACGCCAACTTCGCCGGCGACCTGCCGACGTTCCTGCACAAGTCGGAGGTGCTGGCACGCCATTGCCACGAGATCGGGCGGGACTTCGGCGAGATCGGGCGCACGCTGCACGGCGAGTTCGTGGTCGGCCGCGACGACGCCGACCTGGCCGCCAAGCTGGAGCGAGCCGGGGCCCAGCGGGGGATCTCGGCGGACGAGTACCGAGAGCGGACGTTCACGTACGTGGGATCTCCCGCCCAGGTCGTCGAGCAGCTCGCCCCCCTCCGCGACGCCGGCTCGGTGTACACGATCTGCTACTTCCCCGACGCCGCCTGGGGCGACAGCGCCGAGCTGTTCGCCGCGGAGGTGATCCCGGCGCTCCGGTAGGCGCCGGCGACCGGCTCACAGGAAGGGGTCGGCAACCCCTCTCCCTCTCGGCTGCAGCGAGTGGCGGAAGCCACTCGTAGCAGCCCGCCGCAAGCCCGGGTAGCCTCCCCGCCATGGACGTGAGCATCGAGTACTGCGCCAAGTGAAAGTACACGGGCCGTGCCGTGGGCATGGCTGAGCAGCTTCTCGCGGAGTTCGAGTTCGATCTCGGCGCCTTGACGTTGATCCCGGGCGGCGGAGGGCGCTTCGAGGTGATCGCCGCCGGCGATCTGGTCTACTCGAAGCTCGCCACCGGCCGCCACGCCGAATACGAGGAAGTCGCCGCCGAGATCCGCCGCCGGCTCGCATCTCCCGGGTCCGGCGCCGAGGTCTGAGCTCGTCTCAGCCCGGCCACACCTCGGCATCGGCCGGCACGGCCACCTCCCTCCCATCGACCCACGTCGCCCGCACCCCGCAAGCCCGAAGCTCGTCGGGGGCGGCCGCCAGCGGGTCCACATCCAGAACGGCGAAGTCGGCAGCCTCTCCCGGGGCGAGCGGCTCGGGCTCGGATAGCGACCGGGCCGCCCAGGTGGTGAAGAGCGCCAGCGCCTCGCCGGCGCCGAGCCCCTCCGCGGGGACGATGCCGGCACGGTCGCGGGCC
>CAYGCW010000135.1:0-7305 GCA_964348465.1 uncultured Acidimicrobiia bacterium
GCGACGTCGCCCAGCATGAGACCGAAGAAGAACGGCATGAAGAGGGCCATGAGGACGGTGGGATCGAACGTCCCGTACCGCGGCAGGGCCAGCATCCCCACCAGTACCTGGAAAGGCTGCGCCGGGCGCGGGTTGTGGAGCAGGACCGGCGGCGCGTCGTCATCGGCTGTGTCCAGCTCGGCGACGAGGACCTGGTCGCCGACCTCGGAGCGAAGCGCCTCCGCCACCTCGTACAGCGCCGTGCGGGGCGTCCAGCCCACGATGACGAACGTCCGGTCGGTCACGCCGATCTTGCGCAGGGTTGCGAGCTGGTCGAGGCGGCGGTCGGCGTACTCACGCACCGCGTGCCAGTGGCCGCGCCAGCCGAGCAGATTCAGCAGCGAGGCTCGCGCCGAAGCGATCTCGCTTGGCAGATCGATCAGCCGCTGCTCCATCGCCGAGATGGCCGCCGCCAGGGGGAGCTGCCGGAACTGGTCGGGCAGGTGGACCCTGCTGACCTGCTGCTGGGCGAGCAGGCCGTGTACCCGCCGGGACTCACGCCGCGGGAACACCAGCACCGCACCGACGGTCTGCGGGTCGACCTGGCCCGCGATGACCTCGAAGCGGGTACCGAGCAGCTCGGCCAGCTCCTGTCGCAACAGCTCGACCACCGCCGCGTGCCGCCGCTCGACGAGCAGGGCGACGGTTTCATAGGCTTCGAGCAACGGGATCTCGGGTACCAGCGGTACGAGACGACGCAGCGACTCGAGGTGACGCGGCAGCACGTCTACTTCCGCTTGCAGCGCGTCGATCCGGGCCGCCAGGCCCTCGACCAGCGGGGCCAGCTCCTCCAACTCGGCCCACACGACGCGCAGCTCTGCGTCGCCTACCCCGACCGCGTCGGTCGCAGGCGACACCGAACCCAGGGCGATGAGCCCATCCAGCCGGGTGCGCAGCAGCCGGAGTTGTTCTGCCTCCCGCAGGTACGCCTGGTCGGTCGCGAGAGGTGCCACTCTCAGCCCGGGCACGGCGCTGGCGTCGACGAGCTGCACCACCGCTCGCCGCTGGATGCACGCCAGGGTCGCATCGAGGCCTCTGCGGTGCCCCACGATCTCGATCTTCGCCATCGGCTCAAGCACCGGAGCCTCCTTGCGGGAGCACCATCTCCATCACCAGGTCGACTGCGGCCGGGAGATGCGGCTCGGCCTGCCGCCTCAGTGCGGCCACCCGCTCGTCCGCGTCGGCGAGGATGCGCTGGGCATCGTCCCTGGCCCTGGCCAGGCCCTCCTGGTAGCGGCGCTCGGCCAACGCCCGGCCGCGCGTTCGGGCGTCCCGCACGAGCTGTTCGGTTCTCCGTCGCGCCTCTTGTTCGGCGGCCTCGGACTCAGCGCGGGCGTCGTCGATGGCGGCCGCCACGCCTCGCTCGACACGGCGGATCTCGTCGAGGGGGTTCTCGCTCATGACGGGCCCCCCAGTCGTGGTGACCGCTGGATCTGCACGCGCTTCAGGCGGAAGTGGTCCTCACGCTCGCGCTCTTCGAGAACACGCTGGATACGTTTGCGGTCTGCCTCCAGGCGGGGGATCACGACGTGCTCCAACGCGTTGACGCGGCGGGTCGTAGCGGCGATCTCCGCCGCCAGCCGGCGCAGCCGCACCTCCCCAGCCGCCACCTGCAGCACCAGGTCGATCTGAGCTTCGAAGCGATCAGTAGCGGCGTCGATGCGGGGGCTCGTGGAGGCGAGGCTGAAGCCCCGACCGGTAATCGTCCGCCCTATCGGGTGATGCTCGATGCGGGGTACCCGGACGCCCATGATGGTCTCGACGCCGGCGGCCACCTCGACGTGCCCGGCCGCCGCGAACGCGGCAGAAGCGACGGCCTCGGGACCGTCTCTGGCGCTGGCATGGTCGAGGGCGGCCCGCGCCGCCGCCCCGGCGGCTTCGAGTGCGTCGCTCCCGGCAAGGACGGCCTTGGCAGCAGACCGGAATTCGGCCATCAGTTGCTCGCGCTTGTCTTGGAGCAGGTCCCGTCCCTGCTCGGCAAGGGAGATCTGAGCCCGGCGCACCAGCAGCTCGGTGCGGGTTGCGCCGCTCTGCTCCACGGCGCCTCCTTGCTACATCAACAGTATGCGACGCCGCCGCCTAGACGCTCAGAGTCATTCGTCCCCTCGCCACGAGAATCCGGGCCGCGCCCGACGACGGTGTCGGGGCCGCCTGATGCCGGCCTGTCGGCTGGTGCTCAGCTCGGCGCGGTGAGCTTGATCACGCGGAAGGCGGCACCCTGCTGGTCGGCGATCACGGCCATGCGCCCAAACGGCGTGTCGTGCGGCCCGCCCAGCACCGTGCCCCCGTTGCCGGCGGCGGCGTCAGCGGCGGCGTCGGCGTCCGCCACCGAGAAGTAGACGCCCCAGCTCGCCGCGCTCTCCGGCATGCCGTCTCCGACCGGGAAGATACCCCCGTTGGGGTTGCCGTCGAGCGTGATCATCGTGTAGGTGAACCCGTCGCCGAACCGCTGCTCCTCCATCTGCCACGGGAGGAGCTGCGAGTAGAACTCCCTGGCGGCTGCGACGTCCGTCGCGCCCAGCTCGTTCCACGACATCGCCCCCGGTTCGTTGAAGACGTCGGCGCCGGCGTGGGTACCGGCCTGCCAGAAGCCGAGCATGGCACCGTTGGGATCGACGACGAACATGAGGCGGCCGGCGTCCATCACGTCCATCGGGGGCATCATGACGGTGCCCCCCAGGTCGGGCACGCGAGCCGCGATGGCGTCCACGTCGTCGACGGCGACGTAGGAGCTCCACATCGCCGGAATGCCCTGTGACTGCTGATCCTCGGAGAGCTGGCCCATGCCCGCCGCTTTGCGGCCGTCGAGCATGAAGTACCAGTAGCCGGGCGCCACCTCCTGGGCCTTCCACCCGAACACCGCACCGTAGAAATCGGCGGCGGCCTCCGGGTCCGGCACGGCGACGTCGGCCCAAGCGATCAATCCATGGGGGTGCGCCATCTGTGTCTCCTCCGCGGGGCGGCCCGCCGAGCCTACCTGCTTGTTCTCGCCTCGCCGCGGGGGAAGTGGCTCGGCCCGAAGTGCCGAGCCGAGGGGTGCGGACACTCGGGCAGCCATCGGCGGCATGCGCTCCTGTCCCATGCGCCCCTTACGGTGATGCGCATCGTCCGGAGGTACCCTTTGCATGCGATGCCATCCAGAACGGCCGGCCAGCGCATCCCGATGTCGTGGGAGGAGTACGAGGCGCTCTCGCACGACGACGTGCGTGGCGAGTACATCGACGGAGCGTTGGTCGTGAGCGCAGCGCCCAACCGGATCCATCAAGAGGTCGTCCTCAATCTCGTCGGCCGCCTGCGTTCCCAGCTCGCCGGCTCGGCCGAGGTGCTGACGGGCTGGGGTTGGAAACCGGCTACCGACGAGTTCGTCCCCGATGTCGTCATCTACGCCCCGACGGATGAGATCACGCGGCTCACCTCGACCCCCTACCTGGCGGTGGAAGTCCTGTCCCAGGACCTGGCCGCCGACGCAGTCCGCAAGTTCGCCAAGTACGCCGCCGCCGGCCTCCCCCGGTACTGGATCGTCGACCCGGACGGCCCGCACCTGTTGGCGTTCGAGCTGACGGCGGATGGAGGGTTCCGGGAGGTCGGCGAGTTCGGCCCGGACGACGAAGCCATCCTCGACGTCGGACCAGCCCGGGTGCGTTTCCGTCCCGGAGACCTACTGGGCTCGTGACCCGTCACGTGAACCCCCGACTTCAGCGGCGCGGCCGCCGCCTTCGGAATGGCCGGGCCATCCCGTGCAGTGCCGAGCGGATCATCGCGTTCTTGCGGATGTTCCCGACCTGCGACCACTGGACCCGGCGATCGACGCACTCCGATTCGTGCTCGGCGGTGGCCTCGACACCGAAGTGCGCGGCGAGCTGCTCCAGGGTGGACCCCCAGAAGCGGTCCTCCTTGCGGTTGCCGTAGAGACGGAACCCGATCTCGTAGAGCGGGTCGCTGGTGCGGATGTACGGTTGGATCTGGGCAACCGTGGTGCCGTCGTCGTCGTAGGCCGAGAAGGTGATCCACCCCGAGAACACGTGACCCTCGGCGGTAGCGAATGCAAAGGACTCCTCGTCGGCGTAGATGACCATCACCCCCGTCGAGAGCCTGACCCCGCTCTCGCTGGCGTTGATCACCGCCACGTCGCCCGGCTCGAGACGGGCCAGCGGCGCATACAGCGTCGCCTCGTCCGGCCAGAACGACGAGTAGTTGGCCTTCCAGGTCGCGATGAGTTCGGAGGGCGTCACCCGAGCCCCGGTGAGCCGCACTCGATACGTCTTCCTGTATACGGGCCCGAAGCCTTGCATCACACCGGACAGCCGTCGTCCGGAAACGTTGAGGTTGAGCGCCTCCGGGGGGACGTCTCCGACTTCGAGCCGGTCGACGGGCTGGGCCCAGCGATCTTCGCGCGCGTCGCTCATCGTCTGCCTCCGATCGGGAGGTCGGCCTCGTCGTCGAAGATCTCGATGGCCTCGTCGAGCCGGGTGAGGCTGAAGATCTCCCGGTAGTGGTCCGACAGTCCGTACGCGGCCAGCCGCCGCTTCCCCCGCTGCGCCCGGATGAGCAGGGTGACGAGCACGCCGATGCCGCTGCTGTTCATGTAGTCGAGGTCGGTGAGATCGAGGGCGACGACCGGCGACCCGGTCGAAGCCGCCGACTCGAAGGCGGCGGACATCTCCGCGTCGGCCTGACCGGTCAGTTGCCCGCCGACGTCGATGACGGCGACCCCCCCTTCGATCGCCCTCACCGCGGTCGAGATCGTGAGCTGCGTCATTGCTCCCCTCCGGTTTCCGGGCCGCCGCCGAGGGCGGCCGCTTCGTCGTGGTGGATCGTCATGAAGTCGATGAGCCGGGTGATCTCGAAGATCTCGCGGTAGTGGTCGGTGAGGCCGAATGCCTCCACCTTGACGTGTGCTGCCCGCGCCCGGCCCAAGAGCCCGACGACCATGGCGATGCCGGTGCTGTTGATGAAGGTGACGGCCGAGAAGTTGAGGAGGATGCGGCGTGGTCCGGCCGCGAGCGCCTCGTCCGCCGCCGCCTCCAGTGACTGTTGGGCGAGGGCGTTGACCTGGCCGGCCAGGTCGAGGATGCCAGTGTGGCCCCGTCGCCGCACGGTCGCTTCGAAGCTCATCGGTCCCTCTCCTGATACATGACCAGTTCGATCACATGGCGGTCCCCTTCGACCCGGGCCGTCATCTCGTCGACCATCTCCCGGATGAGGAACAGGCCCCAGCCGCGCGGCGACTCCTCCCCGGCGAGCTTGGCGGCGAGGTCGGGTGTGGTGACGTCGGGGATGCCGACGCTGTCCCCATGATCCGAGATGCTCACCGTGACTCCCGAGCCGGTGTCGCACACCTGGATGCCGACTTCGAGCTCCTCCCGGTACCGGTTGCCGTGCTCCATCGCGTTCATCGCGGCCTCGGCGACGGCGGTGTGCAGGCGCTGGCGTCGCGCCTCGCTCAGCCGGATGCCCACCGCCTCGATCACCCGGCGGGCCACCTCGACCTCGTTTCCCGCCACACTGGGCACGGCGAACTCGTCGAGCACCCGGCGCTGCTGCGACCCCGACCCCGCCCGGTACAGGCTCACGAGCGTCACGTCGTCCTCGAGGTCCCAGGCGGGACCGGTGAACGCGGCCAGCTCCGCCAGCAGCAGGTCGATCAGCTCGACGCCGCCCGGGTGCTTGCCGATCAGGCCCATGAGGCGCGGTACCCCGAACATCTCGCCTTGGGGATCGTGAGCCTCGGCGAGCCCGTCCGAATGCATGAGCAATCCCTGACCGGGCTGGATGACGGCGGTGACCTCGTCGTACTTGACGTCCGGCATCAAGCCGAGGGGCAGACCCGTCGCCCGCACCTCCGACACCCCACCGCCGTGATGGAGATACGGCAGGCTGTGCCCGGCGTTGGCGAGCACCAGCTCGCCGGCGGCGGGATCGATCAGGACGTACTGGCAGGTGACGAACATGTTGGGCGGGATGTCGGCGTGCAGGTTCGCATTGACCCGCATCAGCACCTCCGCAGGCTCCACCAGCTGATGGGCGGCCTCCCGCAGCAGGCTCCGCGTGGTGGCCATCACCAGCGCCGCCGGGACGCCCTTGTCGGTGACGTCGCCGATGACCACGGCGATGCGCCCACCCGGCAGGGGCACGAAGTCGTAGAAGTCGCCCCCCACCTCACGGGCCGGGCGATAGTGGGCGCCGAGCTCCCACCCCGGCAGCGACGGAAGCTCGGAAGGCAGAAAGCTCTGCTGGATCAGCCGCGCCACCCGCAGCTCCTGAGTCAGGCGCTCCCGCTCGCGCACCTCGTCGGCCTGGCGGCGCACCAGCTCCCCGAGGCGGAGGGCAGGAGCGGCCCTGGTCGCCAGGCGGTCGAGGAGCCGGAGATCGTCGGCCGAGTAGGGGCGGTCGGACTTGCGAGGGCCCAGGCCGAGCACGCCCACCAGCTCACCCTGGCTGATCAACGGCACCGCCACGGCGATCCCCTGCTCGTGGAGCGAGTCGACCATCGGCGACGTGATCTCGACGTCCCGCAGCGCCACCGGGGCCTGCACGCCCAGCAGGTACGCCGCGAACGGGTCGTGCGCGTCGACGTCGACAGGCGTCGCTGCCCGGTTGGCCGGCTCGGGCGGAGCGGCGCGCCGGAACCAGGGGTGACGGCGTCTCACGTCCCGCCTTCCTGGGGCCGAGGCAGCAGCAGCACCACCCGCTCGGGCTGGAACGTGTCGTCAGCGATGGCCACCAGATCCCCCGCCACTTCGCCGAGGTTCTCCCGGGTCTGCACCCGCTCGGAGAACGACGTGAGCGTCCGCGCCATGTCGTAGCGGCGGCGAAAGAACACCCGGTCGATCCCGGCCTGGATCCGCCGCTGGGCGGGCAGCACCACCAGCGCGATCAACGCGGTGGCTGTGATGACCCCGAACGTGTTCCCACTGTCGATGCCGGTCACCTGGCGCAGGACCGCCTGGGTGACCAGCACGGCCAGCACGTAGACGGCGGCCAGCAGCGCGGAGAGCGCCGCGTACACCGCCGTTCGGTTGATCGCCAGCTCCGCATCCCCGAGGCCGTGCCGAACCACCCACCAGACGATGATCAGCCCCATCGCCAGCGGCACCGCCAGGACGACGCTCTCCAGCGCCAGGCGCCACAGCAACTCGGCCAGGCCGGCGTCGGCGCGACGGGGCACGAGCTGGTCGGCCACGAACAGCACCACCACGCCGAGGAAGTAGGTCGCCAGCAGCGCGTAGTGCGGCGCGCCGCGACCTCGTTTCGACCAGATGCGCC
>CAYGCW010000136.1:0-7297 GCA_964348465.1 uncultured Acidimicrobiia bacterium
CCGACCCCGTGCTGGAGCTGGACATCGACGACCTGCTGGTGGTCTCCGGCGACCCGAGCGCCACGATCCAGCCCGGCCAGGTGATCGAGCTGGCAGCCGAGATCAGGGTGAGCCGAACGGTCCGCACCCAGACCAGGCTGAGCGCCATCCCGGTGGATCCCGACGGTCGTCCACTCGACGCCCGCTCGGTGGCCAGCACCGACACCGTCGCGATCGGCGCCGTCGATCCCGGCGGCCTGCCGGGCTTCCAGGACGGGCTGTCGGCTGCGTGGGAGGTGCTTCGGTGGCTCGGCGGCCTCGCCGTCCTCCTCGCCGGGGCCGCGGTGCCGTTCCTCTGGCTGCCGGTGCTCATCTGGCTCGCGGCGCGCTGGCTCCGCGGCCGGCGGAGGACGAGGGCAGCCGCCGCACCGCCCGCAGCACCTGCCGCGGCCGAGGAGGAGCCAGAAGGCGACGCGGAAGGGGAGCCGGTCCCGGAGAACGGGCCGGAGGGTGCCGACGAGGCGTAGCGATGGGGCGCGGCCCGTCCGGGCGCGCTACATTCGGCAGCCGCTTGCCTGGAGGACGATGAGCGTCGACAGCTTCATGTACCTGCCTCGCAGCTTCCGCAGCGAGTACGAGACAGTCGCGGACCCGCCGGAAGCGCCCGTGTGGGCGCCGCTCGGCACCCCGCTCGCCGCGGCGACCGTGGCGCTGCTCACCTCTGCGGGGCTGTACGTGCGCGGCGAGCAGGAACCGTTCGACCTCGACCGGGAACGCGCCGAGCCGCTGTGGGGCGACCCCACGTTCCGGGTCATTCCCGCCGACGTGCGGCTCCAGCAAGTCGGCGCCGCCCATCTGCACATCAACACCGGCGACCTCGAAGCGGACTTCAACGTGGCGCTGCCGATCCGCGCCTTCGGCGAACTGGCGGCGGCAGGAGTCATCGGCGCCGTCGCCGACGAGCACTACTCGTTCATGGGCTACCAGGAGCGCACCTTGCGGGAGTGGCGGCACCGTTACGGGCCAGAGCTGGTGGGGCGCCTGGAAGACGGCCACGTCGACGCCCTCGTTCTGGCGCCGGCCTGACCGGACTGCTGCCGCAACGTGCCCGTGCTGGCACGTCTGGTCGAAGAGGCGGGGATCCCCACCGTGGTCGTCACGATGATGCCCGACATCGCCGCCCAGTACCGCCTGTCCCGCATCGTCGGAGTGCAGTTCCCGTACGGCCATCCGTTCGGCATGCCCGGCGACCGGGCGATGCAGCGACGCGTCGCCCAGACAGCCGTCGACCTGCTGGAAGGAGCCGACGAACCCGGAGCGCGGGTCGATCTCGACATCGAGTGGCCCGTGGAACGCAAGCAGGCCTACAAGGACTGGCAGCCGCCCGTGCCGAGCCCGATCGTGCAGGTGTTCCTCGACCGCCTGGCGGCGACCCGAGCCGCAGGCCGCGACTCGCGAGGCAGCCACGGCTGACCGGTCGCCGCATCTGCGAGCCGCGCCGCCCGGGCCCCTAACCTGGCTTCCATGGACTTCAGCCTCACGATCACGGACCGGGCCGCCCGGCTGGTGGCGCGACGGGGCGGAACGGCGGCGCTCGACTTCGTACCGCCGATCAGCTGAGGGGGCCGACCCGAGGTGTCGGTCGACACCTACCTCAAAGGCAAGACGATCGCCGGCCGGTACCGGAGGTTCGACACCGGTGGCGTGCAGATCCTGGTCGCCAACACGCTCGTCGGCTGGGCCGAAGACGTGACGCTCGACGCGCCCCGGTTCCTCCTCCGGCGCAGGCTGAAGCCGACCGTCCGCCACCAGCACCACCCCACCTGACGGCACTGAGGGCCGCCCCGGCGGGGCGGCGAGCGGACACACCCTCCCGGAGACGACGGACTTCGATTTCGCGTCTCCACACGCACCTGCCCGGCGCGATCCCCGGGACCGGTCGGACACCGCCCTCCCGGTTTCCACCCGCCGGACCGGCTCGGCGTTACGAGCGCTGCAACACCAGCTGGAACTCCGCCGTGCCGTTCTCGTCGATGCTCAGCACCGAGAATCCCGTCGGGGGGTCGATGTCGTAGTCGGCCAGCGCGATCGCGATGCTGCCCACGACCACGATGCGGTCCTCCACGAGCTGGGCCTCGACTGCCGCGGTGACCGGGCGGGTGACGCCGTGCAGCATGAACTCGCCTGCCACCTCCGCCGCGACCGCCGTACCCTCCGCGAGGCCGGCCGGCACCTCGACCGGGGCGGTGGCGGTGAAGCGCGCCGTCGGGAACCGGCCCGACTCCAGGCCGCGCGTCTGCAGCGCCCGGTCGCGCCGCCCGTCGTCGCTGACCAGCGTCGTCAGGTCGGCCTCCACCTCGATCGCCTCGACGAGGGTGCCCGCCACGGCGAGGGTGGCGGTCACGTCGGCCGTGCGGCCGGCGGCCTCGTTGGTGCCGAAGCCAGAGAGCTCCTCCAGCACCCGATAGCCCACGAACGAAGTGCCGTCACCTGCGATCACCCAGGTGCCATCGAGTTCCCCGGCTGCGGCGCTCGTCGACGGTGCGGTGGAGGGAGGGGCAGCACTCGTCGACGGTGCGGTGGAGGCAGGGGCAGCGCTCGTCGCCGATGCGGCATCGGTGCCGGGAGTGGTGAGCGTGCTCACGGCGGCGCCCAGGTCCACCGCCGGCGGCGCGTCGCCTCGCAGGAACACGAACCACAACACGAATGCGGCCACCGCGGCGAGCATGGCAGCGCCGCCCCAGAGCGCGAGGCGGATCAGCTTCGACGCCATGGAGATCCTCCGGGCCGGAGGCGGCAGGCTACCCCTCCGCCCTCGCTACTGGTCCGTAGCGCCCCGGCGCTACGCCCGGCCCCTCCCCCGGGCGGCGCGGTCGGCCAGGATCACGATGGCGGCGAACGCCACGATGACGGCTGCCGTCCAGGGCCAGGGCGATGAGGGCGGGCCCGGCACGGCCCCGCCGGCCGGTGGGGCCCCCAACGCGTCCGGAGCGGGCGCCGCCTCGGCTGCGAGGCTCAGCTCGATGAACTGGGCGATGGACTTCTGGCCGTTGCGGTCGCCCTCGTCGCCGTCCCACACCGCGAATGCCACCATGGCGTCCCGGCCGGGAGCGAATTCGGCATGGCCCTCGCCCATCGACACGAGATCCCTGGCGAACAGGGCCCGCCAGCGGCCATCCCGCCAGCTCCCGGCGCCAACCACGTCCTGCACAGCGGCGGTGGTCAACGTGCCGAACCCCGCGGCGATCAAGTTCTCGACGGGCGAGGCGTGCTCCGTCTGGGCCAGGGCGTTGCCGAGGCTGCGTGCCGGCTGGTAGAGCGGGTCGGCGGGGGACGGGTAGTCGTCGACCGCCGTATCGGGGTAGCGATCGGACCCCGACGTGAAGCCGCCGTCGATGTCTGCCTGCCAGACCGCCTTCCAATGCCAGATGTTCACCGGCAGGTCGGGACCGCCCATCGTGAACGGCGGCACCTCCGCCGCCTCGGCCGAGGGGAACTGGAGCGCCACCGCGTCCGAGAAGGCCGTGACCGAGTTGACCGTGTCGTCGACCGTGCCGTCGTCCCACTCCACCAGGACGTAGATACGCTCCGCGTCGTACAGGGCCCGGGCCGTCAGCGCCGACACCGCGCCGCCCCCGAACGGAGGGGCGACGTTCTGGGCGGAGAGCGGCACCTCTTGGGCGGCGGCGCCGTCCCACACGGCGGCCCACGGATCGTCGAGGGGCACTGCGGCATCGATGGGCCCGGCGACGAGCCGCAGCGCCTGCGACCGCACCGGGACGACCCCGAAGACGCCTCCGGCGACGGCGACGGCCGCCACCACCAGCAGAGTCCCGAGCCGCCCGCGGCTAACCGACCGCGACCGGGTCATGGTCACTCTCCTCTCCTCGTGCCGGGAGCCGCTCGATCAGCGACTCGACGGCAGCCTCGGCCAGCGGGCAGGTCATGTCGCCCGGCTCGTCGATGGGGGAAGCCGGCTCGCGGCGGTAGCGCCGCACGGTGCCCAGCCGCAGGAAGCGCTCTTCGTGGGCAACCAGCTCTGCCAGCAAACGGGCTGCAGCCGCGAACGGCGTTCCCGTCGCGGCCCGTTCGGCCCGTCCGGCGAACAGCGGCGCCCACCGGGCGAGGTGATCACGCAAGAACGAGCGCTGGGCGCCGCGGCAGATTGCGACCCGTTCGGCGTCGCCTGCCGCACGGGCGGTGGCCTCCTTCAGCGTCAGCAGGTAGCAGAACTCGAGCTCGACGGCGATGTGGTCGGGCCGGTCCGCGTTGGCGCCGACCCCGAACGCCCGGTAGAAGGCGCTGAGATCCGCCAGGTGGCGTGTCTGCTGGTAGAGGTGCCGCGCCGAGAACGCCGTCTCGTACATCGGACAGTCCTCCGAGTAGCTGAGCGTGAACGCGCGCTGGTAGGCGGCCTCGAGGCCGGCGTGATCGGCCTCGGCCAGAGCGCGCTCCAGCTCCCTGGCGGCCGACGCCAACCCGAGCACCGCGGCGCCGGCCTGCGCCACGGGCCTGGCCGCAGCGAGCGCCGTGACGCTCGCCCGATCCGGGTAGGAGAAGCAGGCGCCCAGCACGCGGTAGACCGCCGCCCTGGCGAGCGCTCGCTCCTCGGCCGTCACCCGTGGCATCTCTCCTCCTCCTCAGATCGAGTTCAGGTACTGCTGCGGCCGCTCGAATTGCGGCTCCATCACAGTCACCCGCACCAGCTCCCGGTCGTCGCGGCCGTAACCGACCACCGTGTCGTCGAACAGCTCGAGCGTCTCGCCCCCCACGTCGATCTCGCCGACCTTCGGCCCGTCGATCACCTCGAAGCGGAAGACGATGAACTGCGTGGTGCGGAACAGCTGGAGCACGGCCTGGGCGGTACGCGACGGCCGCTCGTACGCCGCGATGGCGGCGTCGACGCCGGGGCCGAACATCTGGCGCAGGTACGGCCGCGGCACCCAGCGGGGCGGGATGTAGTAGACGTTGGGCTGGGTGCCGAACTGCGGGTAGAGCGGCACCGCCATCTTCTCCTCGTGGACCAGGTAGTAGAGCGGGTGGTCGGGGGCCGCCTTCCAGGTGCCGTCGTCCTCCACCTCGACCAGGCCCTGCAGGCGGATCTGGCCGGGGCAGGCGGTCATGCAGCGGGTCTCCATCGGCAAGCCCTCGGTGAGTGGATCGGAGCCCTCGACCCGCGGGTAGCAGCCGATGCACTTCTCCGACGTGCGGGTGCTGAGCCGGTACATCGGCTTCTTGTACGGGCACTGCTCGACGCACTTGCGGTAGCCCCGACACCGGGCCTGGTCGATCAGCACAATCCCGTCCTCGGGCCGTTTGTAGATGGCGTTGCGGGGGCACGCCGACAGGCACGCCGGATAGGAGCAGTGGTTGCAGATCCTCTGCAGGTAGAAGAACCAGGTGAGATGCTCGGGGAGGCTGGCGCCGTCGGCGAGGGGCACCGTGGCCCGCGCCGTGTCCTCGTACATGTTGGGCGAGGCCCATTCCTCGTCGGTGGGCAGGTAGCCGACCGCCTGCTGCCCGGACCGGACCTGCTGGGCGGCCTCGAAGATCGTCGCGCCATCGAAGGTTCCGTACGGGCTGCGATCCGCCGGCGAGCCGCTCCAGCGCTGGCCGCCGGGGTTGGCCTGCTCGACGAGATCCAGCGTCTTGACGTCCCAGTGCTGCGGGTAGCCGCCGTACGGCTTCGTCTCGACGTTGTTCCACCACATGTCCTCCTGGCCCTCGGAGAACGTCCACGTGGACTTGCAGGACATCGTGCACGTTTGGCAGGCGAGGCAGCGATTGATGTTGAAGATCGCCGCGAACTGCCACTGCGGCGCCACCGGATCGAAGCGATACGACATGTCCCGCCCGAGCTGCCAGTTGTAGACGGTCGCCATGTCAGCCTCGCCTCCCTCGCTCGGTGCGGGCCGCCGGCCCCAGCACCTCATCGATCAGCGATTCCACGAACTCGGGGCCGCGGCTGCGGTAGACGGCGTGAGGACCGAGATAGCGCGGGATCCGGAACATGCGAGCGATCCGATCCCGTTCCCAGCCGATGCGGGCGAACTCCTCGACGAATGTCCGCGCCATCGCCGCCATCCCGTCGTAGCCGGGCGTCGGAACGCCGACCGCAACGGCCTCGTAGGGGTCGGTGGGCTCGGCCACCTTGATCCGGCCGGTGTCGGCGACGGGTCGCAGCGTCAGCGGGAACGGGCGGACGGTCATGCCAGGTACTCCCCTGCCAGATACCGCTCCATGCGGGAGTCCTCGTTGCCGGGCGTGAGGCCGGTGGTGGCGGGCAGCCACGCGCCGGCACCGCCGATGCCGCCGTCCTCGGCCTTGGTGACCCGCACCAGCGTCTCCTTGGGAACGGTGTTGATGGCGTGGTTATCGGCCTCGCCGCCGAACATGAACGCCATCGAGATCTTCGCCTTGTGGAAGAGCGTGTCGGTCTGGTGCATCGGCATCGCCCAGTCCCTGGTCACGCTCTGGTGCGACCCGTAGCGGTAGGAGGACTGGTACCCGGTGTCGGCGGAGATCGCCCTGCCGTCGGGCCGCGTCTCGTGGGCGAGCACGGTCTTCTCCGTCGCCAGGTAGTAGCCGTGCTTGGCCATCAGCACGTGGTACGGGTAGGCGGGGTTGTACTTCACCCGCAGCATCAGCCGGGCGACCTTGTGGAACGGGTCGCTGGTGTCGTCGGGGTCGTAGTTCGGGTAGGGCCGGTCGATGGGGTTGGCGTCGACCCACACGTAGTCGCCGTCGGCGAGCCCCAGGTCCCGGGCGGCGTCGGGGCTCATGTGCACCTCGCGGTCGGCGAGGTGCGGCAGCCGCTTGTCGCGCCGGCGGGCGTCGCCGAAGTTGCTCCCCCAGATCACCTCCCAGTCGGTCACCGCCCAGCTCGAGTGGGTGGTGTGCCTGGTCTTCGGCGTCAGGAAGTAGAACTGGAAGCCGGACTCCCACAGCGGGTTGGTGCTGGCCTTCACCTCCGCCCACGGGAGCTTGACGTTGCGGACCGTGCGCAGATCGGGGTCCATCTCGTCGCGCGGAATGCCGTAGTCCCGGGGCCGGATGAGCGGGTTGGACGACACGATCACGTTCGGCAGGTACGGCGTCGCCTCCGGGCCCTCCCGATGGACGATGAAGTTCTCGCCGTACTCGATCGCCTCCGGGATGTCCACGTAGGCGTTGAGCCGCCCGGTGTCGGTCCAGAACGGCAGGTTGTCGTTCATCTGCTCCCAGAACGGGATGCGGGGGTAGGTGCGGAACATCATCAGCGCCGCCCCCGGCTCCCCGTACCGGCCTGCCTTGATGTCGTCGACGGTGTAGCCGCGAG
>CAYGCW010000137.1:0-179 GCA_964348465.1 uncultured Acidimicrobiia bacterium
GCAACCAAAGCAACCAGGTCAGCATCAAGGGCTACCCGAAGGACAAGCTGCTGGGTTTCCGCTGGCCCAAGGGCGTCCCGCTGGACTAGGTGCGGCCACCGACCGTGGCGACGCCGACCTCGGTCGCGAGGTGGGTCATCGCCACGTCGTGCGGGGCCGATGGGAGCCGGGCCACGACC
>CAYGCW010000137.1:343-7281 GCA_964348465.1 uncultured Acidimicrobiia bacterium
CGGTCCGGTCGAACGCCAGGCCGGGCACCAGTGCCACGTCGACCTCGGCGGGATCCACCTCCGGTGCCCCGGCCGCCGGCTGCGAGAAGCCGAGCGGGTGGCCTTCCCGGGGCGCCGCTGCCTCGTGGACGGTGAGCGGCCCGTGCGGCGGGGTCCGGGTCACCAGCCAGCGGCCGGGCACGTCGGCGGGCAGCGGCGGCAGGTCGACCTCGTCGGGCAGCGGCAGGTAGGCGAGTATGGCGCCCTCGAGCCCGCCCCAGCTGACGAGCCCGTGGCGGACCTCGGCGGACAGCGCGGCCGGCCGTATCTCCCGCCGTCGGCGCCGCGCCCACCGGCGCCAGTCGTCCTTGCCGGCCGCCGGGCCCGGTCCGCCGGCCACCGCGATCAGCCGAAGAGCTTGGGACCGATCTTGGCCAGCTCGTCCTGGACCGAGAACGGCACGATGTAGCCGTCCTGCTCACGGATGTCCTCCACATGGGCGGCGACGTCCTCGATCGTGAGCAGACCATCGCTCTCCGCCTTGAAGTAGCCGTCGGTGAGGCCCACGAAGTACCGGCTGACCGATCCGCCGCCGACCGACCAGATCTCGCCGGTGAGCTGACACTCTTCCGAGCACAGGTAGGCGACGGCCGGCGCCACCTGGGCGGGATCCAGCTTCTCGCTGAGCGGTCCCAGCAGGTCCTCGGTCATGCGGGTGCGCGCCACCGGGGCGACCGCATTGACCTTGATGTTGTACTTGGCACCCTCCAGCTTGAGAACGTTCATGAGGCCGATCAGGGCCATCTTCGCCGCCCCGTAGTTGCTCTGGCCGAAGTTGCCGGCGATGCCGGCGTTGGACGACGTCATCACGATCCGGCCGTATGCCTGCTCTTTCATCTGGAGGAACGCCGGGCGGCTCACGTAGAAGGCGCCCTTGAGGTGCACGTTGAGGACGGGGTCGAGGTTCTCCCACTCGAGGTTGGAGAAGATCTTGGCACGCAAGATGCCTTCTTTGTTGACGACGATGTCGACGCGCCCGAACTCCTCCAGCGCCCTGGCGACGATGGCCTCCCCGCCTTCGGGGGTGGCGACCGACGAGTACTCGGCCACCGCGACGCCGCCGGCCGCCTTGATCGCGCCGACCACCTCGTCGGCGGGGCTGGTGCTCGCCTCGGTGCCGTCGGTGGAGCCCCCGAGGTCGTTGACGACGACTGCGGCGCCGCGGCTGCCGAGCAACAGCGCATGCTCCCTGCCGATGCCGCGTCCCGCGCCGGTCACGATGGCGACCCGGTCCTGAAAATCGATCATCGCTCTGGTCCTCCCGGGGTCTTCTTCGAGCGGGCGAAACGATAGCGGCGCCCCACCGAGCCCCACCGGGGCGGCGCAGCGCGCCGCCGGCGGTAGGTTTCGGCCATGACCGGTCGTGATCCCAGCCAGGAGCCGTCGGTGCGCGTCCTCGACACGGCCGGACCCCACCGGCCGGGCCGCGGCGGCCCCTTCGGGCTGCTGGTGGCGGGAATAGTCGGGCTGGCCGTCGGCGTCGGGATCGGTGGGTTTCTCTTCGGCGGGAACGGGGCGTCCCCGGCGACCTCCACCACCGGGGACGCCGAGACGCCCGGCATCGCGGCCGACCCTCCATCGACGAGCGTGACTGCGACGACTGTGGCGGAGGGGCTCGGGGAGACGCCGCCGGCGGCGCCGGATCGATTGGCGCTGGGCGAGATGGTGCCCGACTTCGCCGGCCGCCTGCTGGCCGCCTTCCCGGAGCGCCGGGAGATCTGGCGGTGGCGGGCCGGCGCTCCCTTTCCCGACTTCGGAGGGCTTCCACCTGCGACCCGGCTCATGTCGTGGGACGTCACCGGCGTCTGGGGGGCGGCCGTCGGTGAGTTCCGGGACGTCGGCCCAGGAGGGATCCTCTACGTGGGCCAGGGCGCCGATCTGGCCCCGGTGGCGACCGGCGTGACGACGTTCGCCTGGCACGACACCGAGGCCGGCCGCCTGGCATGGGTCGAGATCGATGCGGAGGGCCGCTCCGTGCTGCGGTCCACCGACTGGACCACGGAATCGGACATCGAGGAGTCCGAGCTGCCGGCGCCGGGCGTGATTTCGCTCGAGCGTTGGGGCGACTGGGGATACGCGCTGTCGATCGACCGGCTCGGCGGCGCGTTGCCCGACGTGGTCGTGCTCGACCCGGCAGGGCGGACTCGCGCACTGTGGGAAGGCGTGCTGCTGCACGCCGCCGGCCCGGGAGGGCGGCTGCTCATGACGCTCCCGGGCGCCACCGTGGCTGTCGCCGAACTCGACGATGCCGAGCCGCAACCGGTCCCGTGGGCGGTCACGAGCACACCCGTCTGGTCCCCATCGGGGTGCTGCGCAGCCATGGCGGCCGACTCGCCCAACCTGGGAGCCGCGCTCGTGGTCAACGAGCCGGGGCGGCCCTCGTTCCGGATCGTGACCGGGACGTCCCCCGCCGAGGTGGTCGGCTGGACCCCCGACGAGCGTTTCGTGGTCCTGTGGTCGGCCGACGCCGGCGAGTTGCTGCGCACGGGAGCCGGCCCCGGGCTCGTGTTCGTGGACCTCCTCGACCGCTCCGTCAACGCCGTCCCTGTGGCCGGCCGGCCGGTCGGCGTCGCCCTGGTGCCCTAGCCAGGAGGGCCCGTTCGGCTCTCCTCAGCGCAGCTCCCCCGCCAGCGGCGCTGCCAGGTCACCGTTGTCGGACACCGCGACGTCTCCGAGGCCGAGCCAGGAGGCCAGGTCCCGCAACTCCGCCGCCAGCTCCCTCGCCACCCGGGCGCGCTCGTGGCCGTCCTCGGCAAACGCTCCTTTGACGAGCAGCAACCCGGCGGCCCGGTCCGACTTCAGGTCGACCCGGGCCACCAGCGCGTCGTCGAGCAGGAACGGCATCACGTAGTAGCCGTACCGGCGCTCGGCCTCGGGGACGTAGATCTCGATTCGGTACCGGAAGCCGAACAGCCGCTCGACGCGGGGACGTTCCCATACGACCGGATCGAACGGGGTGAGCAGCGCCCGGCCTTCGATGCGGCGCGGCCGGGTCGCCTGCGGATGGAGGTACGCGGGCTCGCCCCAGCCGGGCACCTCGACCTCCTCGAGCCGGCCGGCCGCGGAGAGCTCCGCGATCAGCGGACGCGCCAGCGGCAGCCGGAGCCGGTAGTAGTCGGCGATGTCCGTGGCGGTCCCGATCCCGAGATGAGCGGCTCCCCGCAGCAGCAGCTCACGGTAGGCCGCCGGCTGGTCCGGGGCAGGAGCCGCGCGCCACCGTTGCGGAATGACCCGCTCGGCGACGTCGTAGGAACGGGTGAAGTTGCGGCGGTCGGCGATCGAGACGCGGCCCTTGTCGAAGTGCCACTCGAGCGCGGTCTTGCCGCGGCTGTGGCCCCACCACGGTCCGGAGCGCTCGCCGCCGTCTTCCAGTTCGCCGACGGTCAGCGGGCCGCGGCGGGCGACCTCTTCCAGCACCCGGTCGACGAAGCCGGGATGCTCGTCCATGACCTTCCGGAGCCGGCGCCACGGCCGGATGGCGTCCATTCGGAACCGGAACAGCGGCCAGTTCTCGATGGGCAGCAGGGCCGCGGCATGTCCCCAGTACTCGAACATCTCCCGACGCCGGTAGGCGAGGTCGTCGAGCAGCTCCATCGGGTACGGCCCGAGGCGTGAGAAGGCCGGCAGGTAGTGAGCGCGCACGACCACGTTGACGGAGTCGAGCTGGAACTGGCCGACGTGGCGGAGGACCCGGCGCAGGTGGCGGGCGTCGATCCGTCCGGCGGGCCGCGGCGTGGCGAAGCCCTGCGCCCCGAGGGCGATGCGACGCGCCGCTGCGATGGGTACCTTCCGCATCCCGGCTCCAAATGGCCGCTTCCCGGGCGGGGCTACCCTACCGAGGGTGCGCCGCAGCCTCATCGCCGTCGCCCGGACCGCCGCCGCCGCGCCCGTCGTCGTGATCGAGACCGCCGTGCTGGGATCGATCATGATCCTGATCGGACTCCGCAACCCGGCATCGCGCCTCATCCAGCGCCTGATCGTGGTCTGGTCGAGAGTGTTCCTCGCCGTCTGCTGGTGCCGGCTGCACGTGGAACGCAGGGGAAGCGTCGACCCGTCGCGCTCGTACATCTTCGTCGCCAACCACGAGTCCAATCTCGACATACCGGTGAACTTCCTCGTCGCCCACCCGGTCGCCATCCGTTACCTGGCGAAGAAGGAGCTGTACGGGGTGCCGCTGCTGGGGACCATCCTGCGGGCCATCGGCATGGTCGAGACCGACCGCCAAGCCGGCAGCGCAGCTCATGCGGACATCAACCGCCAGCTCGGGGATACGGTGAGCCACGGGCTGTCTCTCATGATCTACCCGGAGGGGACCCGCAGCCGCACCGCCGAGCTGCGCGAGTTCAAGCGCGGCGCCTTCCGGATCGCCGTGGACACGCAGCTCGACCTGGTGCCGGTCTCGATCGCCGGCACCTACGAGGCCTTCCCCCCGGACTCGAAGCTGGTATACGGAGGCCGTCTGGCCGCCATCGTCCACGAGCCGATCTCGGTGCAAGGCCTGGGTCACGACGACATCGCCGACCTCCTGGAACGCACCCGGGAGACGATCGCCAAGGGCATCGCCGAGCTCGAAGCCGGGTGACCTGAACGCGGCCGACGCGACGGGCGGAGTAGCCTCGGCCGGGATGCGTGCCATCTGCAAGACGTCGCCGGGGCCCGGCTTCGACATGGTGGAGCGCCCGATCCCAGAGCCGGCCGCGGGCGAGGTGCTGCTCCAGGTGAAGGCGACCTCGATCTGCGGCACGGACGTCCATATCGAGCAGTGGGATTCGTGGGCCGCCGACCACGTGACACCCCCGCTGGTGGTCGGCCACGAGATGTGCGGCATCGTCGCCGCCCACGGTCCCGGCGTCGGCAACCCGCCCGTCGGGCAGCTCGTGTCCGTCGAGTCCCATGTCGTCGACAACACGTGCAGCTACTGCCGCACCGGCCGGGGTCATCTGTGCGCGGCGACCGAGATCCTCGGTGTGCACCGCGACGGCGTATACGCCGAGTACGTGGCCGTGCCCGCCCTCAACGCCTGGCCCGAACCGCCCGACATGCCGCTGTCGGTGGCGACGCTGCAGGAGAACTTCGGCAATGCCGTGCACAGCGCCTCCGTCCCGCAGGTGGCGGGGCGCAAGGTGCTGGTCACGGGCAGCGGGCCCGTCGGCCTGATGGCGATCGCCACGGCACGGGCGCTTGGCGCCCGGGCGGTGTACGCCACCGACGTGAGCGACTACCGCCTGGAGCTGGCCGCCAAGATGGGCGCGGACCTCACTCTCAACCCGCAGCGTGACGACGTCGTGGCCAGCTTGATGCAGGCGACGGACGGCGAAGGCATCGACGTGCTGCTGGAGATGTCGGGCGCCCCGCCCGCCATCGACCAGGGCTTCACGCTGCTGAAGCGGGGCGGGGAGGCTGCGCTGCTGGGCCTGCCGCCGGCGCCGTTCGAATTCGACCTCGACGACCAGGTGATCTTCAAGGGCGCCACCGTGCACGGCATCGTCGGCCGCCGGTTGTGGGACGACTGGTACCAGATGCGGGCGCTGCTGCGGGCAGGGGCCGTCGACCTCGG
Source organism: uncultured Acidimicrobiia bacterium (assembly GCA_964348465.1). Classification (GTDB taxonomy): domain Bacteria; phylum Actinomycetota; class Acidimicrobiia; order Spongiisociales; family JAOTWH01; genus CAYGCW01. The sequence continues at coordinate 5,940 of CAYGCW010000137.1, forward strand.
CCCGGTGGTGACCCATCGCTTCGCCCTGGACGACTTCGGGCGCGCCTTCGCGTTGATGGCATCGGGAGAGTGCGGCAAGGTCGTGATGTTCCCCGATCCGGCCGACGCCGACGGCCCATTGGCGTGACACCCGGGAGGTGACGATGGACAAGCTCAGCTTCCTCGACGGCGAGCTCAAGGCGCTGCGGGACCAAGGGCTCTACAACACGGTACGTACCCTGGAGGGCCCGCAGGGCGCCTGGCTGACGGTTGCCGGCAAACAGGTCCTCAACTTCTGCTCGAACAACTACCTCGGTCTCGCCGACGATCCCCGGCTGATCGCGGCCGCCAAGCAGGCGCTCGACCGCTACGGAATCGGGCCCGGAGCGGTGCGGACGATTGCCGGAACGATGACCATCCACGAGGAGCTGGAGCGGAAGCTCGCCGACTTCAAGGAGGTCGAGTCGGCCATCTCCCTCCAGTCCGGGTTCACCGCCAACTTGGCCGTGATCCCGGCACTCGTCGGCGACGGCGACGTGATCATCTCCGACGAGCTGAACCACGCCTCGATCGTGGACGGGGTCCGCCTTGCCAAGGCGGGCAGGGCCATCTTCCGCCACGCCGACGTCGACGATCTGCGAGCCAAGCTGGCCGGGGCCAGGGCCGGCGGTGCCCGCCGCATCCTCGTCATCACCGACGGCGTCTTCTCGATGGACGGCGACGTGGCTCCGCTGGACGGCATCGTGGCGGCGGCCGACGAGCACGGGGCGCTCGTGATGGTCGACGACGCCCACGGCGAGGGCGTGCTCGGCAAAGGGGGCCGCGGCATCGTCGACCACTTCGGCCTGCAGGGCCGGGTCGACGTCGAGGTCGGGACGATGTCGAAGGCGTTCGGCGTCGCCGGCGGGTACGTGGCGGGCTCCGCCAGGCTGATCGAATGGCTCGGCCAGCGGGCCCGGCCGTTCCTGTTCTCGTCGGCGGTGACGCCTCCCGACGTGGCGGCGTGCATCGCCGCCGTCGAAGTGCTGGCGAGCTCGACCGAGTTGGTCGAGCGGCTGTGGTCGAACACGGCGCACTTCAAGGCGCTGATGGCCGATGCCGGCTTCGACACCGGCCGCAGCGAGACTCCGATCACCCCGGTGATGCTCGGCGACGAGAAGGTCGCCCAGGAGGTGTCCCGCCGCCTCTTCGACGAGGAGGGCGTGTTCGCTCAGGCGATCTCGTACCCCACGGTCGCCCGCGGCAAAGCCCGCATCCGGGTGATGATCTCCGCGGCCCACTCGGACCAGGACCTCGAGCAGGGGGCGGCCGCCTTCGCCGCCGTGGGGAAGCGCGTCGGGGTGGTCGGCTAGCGACAGCGACC
>CAYGCW010000138.1:0-7241 GCA_964348465.1 uncultured Acidimicrobiia bacterium
CTCCGGGCCGCCCATGAGATGGACCTGGTACGGCCCGAGGGCGATCTGGCCATCACCGACGTGGCGGGCGCGCCAGGGCTCCCGCTGGCGCCCGGCGTGGCGCGCGTCATCTCGCGTCGCATCGAGGGTGCGGGCCCCGGCGTGCGTTCGGTGCTGGAGGCGGCGGCCGCGTTCGGGCAGGGCGCCAGCACCGCGGCGCTGTGCGTGATCTCGGGGCGCACCCGCGCCGAGGTGCTCACTGCGCTCGACGAGACCCTGCGCCGCCGGCTCTTGGCCGAGACCGAGGACGGCTACCGGTTCAATCACGAGCAGATCCAGCGGGTCGTCTACGAACAGCTCGATGCGGAGCGCCGCACGCAGCTCCACGTGCGCGCCGGCGAATACGTCGAGGAGCACCACCCCGGTCGAGTCGAGGACCTCGCCCACCACTTCGTCGAAGGCGGCGTCGCCCCGAAAGCGGCCCGCTACCTGCAGGAGGCCGGTCGGAGAGCCGTCGCCGTGTATGCCTACGACACCGCCGGCCGCCTGTACGCCCAGGCCGTCGAGATTGCGAGCGGTCTCGATCTCGACCCGGACGAGATGTTCGCCCTCCTCTCCGAGCACGAGAGGGTGGTGGACCTTCTCGGGCGCCGCGAAGCGCAAGAGGAGGCCCTCGGGCGCATGGGGCATCTGGTGCCGGCCCGGGGTCGGGAGGCCGCCTACGTGTTGCGGCGGAGGGCATGGCTGGCGGCGCACATGTCGCGCTTCGACGAGGCGGTGAGCGCCGCCGAGGCGGCGCTGGAGGCGGGCCCCGACGACCACCGGGCCGAGGCGCTGATCGCGCTCGGCATGGCACTGAGCTGGGGAGGCAAGCCCCGGGACGCGCTGGCCCACCTCGAGGAGGCGGTGGCCGCCGCCGCCGAACCCGGGCTCGAGGCGCGGGCCCACTGGTCTCTCGGTACCGCGTTGAGCGAGCTGCAGCAGCACCGCGCCGCCGAGGTCCACATCGTGAAGGCACTGGAGCTGTCGGGAGAGGTTGGCGACCGGCGGTCGCGGGCCGAGGCGCTCGGCCTCCTCGCCGGCAACGCCGTCGAGGAGGGAGATGCCGTGGTCGCCGAGGAGCACTTCCTGGCGGCACTCGCCGAATGCCGCGAGATCGGCTACCGCCACGGCGAAGCCGTGAATCTCGCCAACCTCGGCGTCTTTCGGAGGAACTCGGGGCGGATCGCCGAAGCATTGCGGCTCTACGAAGAAGCGGCCGAGGTGTTCCGGTCCATCGGGAACCGTCGCGCCGCCGCCACGGTTCGTGCCAACCGCGCCTCGCTGAACCACACGCTGGTAGGCGACGACGGTGCGGCACGGCAAGACGCCGAATTCGCCCTTGCGGCCTTCGAGGAGATGGGACACGGTTGGGGCGAGGCCCTGTGCATGGACGTCCTCGGCTGCATCGCCAGCCGCAGCGGCGACTCAGACGCGGCGCGCGCCCACTTCGAGCGCGGCCTTCGTACTGCCGAAAGCTCCGGCCACAAGAGCATCGTCGTCAACCTCCTGCAGTCGCTGGCCCTCCTCGAAATCGGAGCGGGAGGCGTGCAACACGCCTTGGGCCACCTCGAGCGAGCGCTCGCGCTGTGCTTCGAAGGAAACCTTCACGACGCCGCGGTGATGCTCCAGGGAGTGCGCGGGCTCGCCCTCAACCTGGCGGGTCGAGAGGACGCCCTGCCGCTGGCGCGTGACGCATCTGCGGCAGCCCATCTCGGTATCGATCAGGCGTACCTCTTGCCCTACTGGCATTATCTGGCCGCCGTGGCAGCCGATGAGGAGGACGAGGCGGCCGCCGCGATCGAACGGGCACACGAGATGCTTCTCGCCGTCCTGCAAGGCCTCGACGAGGATCTCCGAGAACTGTCGCTGCGGAAGGTTCCCGAACACGCCGCCATCGTGGCCGCGTGGGAGGAGTTGCGCCCACAGCGGGCGACGGCGCGGCTCGCCTCCCTCGATGCCCCCACCGGGCGGGCTCTCGTCGCCGAGGACTACGTAGAGGTCACCTGGACGGTGCACCGACGCGAGGACGCTGCGATTGCAGATCTGCGGGCCCGCCGCCACACCCGCCTCATGCGGCTGGCCGACGAGGCGCGTCTCCAGGGCGCCGCTCCGACCGTACGCGACCTCGCCGCGGCCCTTGGGGTCAGCGTCGCCACCGTTCGCCGCGACCTCGCGGCGTTGCGGAAATCTGGTCGCGTGGTGCCAACGCGCGGCGCGCGCCAGGGGTGAGCGCTCGCTGTCCATGCTGGCCACTGTGCGTTTAGACACTGCCGAGACAGCGCGCGCGTACCGTACGCGGTGACAACTGATCGGCCGGATGGAGATGGGACGACTCCGCAGGCTCGGTTTCGAAGGGACGACGGAGCCGGGCACCTCCGGCCGAAGTGACGGCTCCGCTAGGGCGACTCGGCGTCAGCGCTAGATCGCAGCGCCACTTTTCTCGTGCAATGAGCGCGAGGTTACTGGCGCGTCCTACGATCCTGAGACATCATGGAGATAACCGGGCGGCATCATTGGTCGAACGGGTAGCCGTGTTCGAAACGAGAGAGGGAACATGAGGCGCACGCTCGCAAGCGGTTCGGTGATCATCAGGCGTTCGGGGTCTGTGATCATCCGCTGACGTACGCAGAGGCCGTACAGACGTGAATCATCCGCTGGGGAACGCTCGGACCGGTGGGGGACGTACCGGGCACCAGCATCGCAGGCTCCGCTAGGGCGCGCTCGGACCGGTAGGGGACGTACCGGGCACAAGCATCGCAGGCTCCGCTAGGGCACGATCGGTGGTTCGGCGCGACCCGCGCTCACAGCGGCGACGCCGGCACGACGCCGGGAGCGCCCATGCTGCGCAGGGTGGCGGCGGTTCGCCAGTATGACGCCCGCAGCGTCGCAGCCAGGCTTCCGGTAGCCTCACCCGAGTTGACGAGCGGCGCAGCCGGCAGCACCCGCTTGCCTGCCAGATCGAAGCGTGTCGGCTCGAAGCGCACGCCGTCCACCCGCCAGCGGTCTCCCTCGAAGGCCATGTCGAGCAGGATGATCACCCCGTCCTGGCGAAGCTCACCCACCTGGCCGGACGCCTGGTTCCCCATCCCGAAGACCACGTACTTGCCGCGCACCAGCGCCACCGGCTGCACGACGTGGGCGTGGTGACCGACGATCACGTCGATCTCAGGGATCGACGTGAGCGTGAGCGCCATCGACCGCTGATAGGGACTCGGCGCAGCCTGGTACTCGTTGCCCCAGTGCAGGCTCACGAGGACCAGGTCGGCGCCGGCGTCGCGAGCCCGCCGCGCCTCGGCGGCGATGGCGGACGGCTCGATGAGGTTCACCATGAAATCCTGATCGGGAGGAAGCTGGAAGCCGTTGAGCCACCACGTGTACGACAGATGGGCGACGTCGGCGGTCCCGACCCGGTAGATCGTCGGCCGGGCGGCCTCTTGCGGCGTGCGCGCCGTCCCGGCGTGGCCGAGGCCGGCATCATCCAGCACCGCCAGCGTGTTGGCGACCCCCGCCGCCCGCCTGTCCCACGAGTGGTTCGAGGCCACCGAGCAGCCGTGGTAGCCGGCGTAGGCGATGGCCTCGGCCACCTCGCGCGGCGCGTTGAACTGCGGGTAGCTGGACAGGTCGCGGTTGTCCGGGGAGAGGGGCACCTCCAGGTGGCACAGGGCCAGGTCGGCCTCTCCCAGGACCCCGCGGATGGGCGCCAGCATGGGCCGGAAGTCGAAGGTGCCTGCCGGTTGGCCCGTCGCCGCCGCCTTCATGAGCGAGGTGTGGATCAGGATGTCGCCGGCGGCGGCGATGGTGAGTTCCCGTGGCGTCCAGTCCACGACCTGCCCGCGCTCGCGCAGGTCGAAGGAGCCGGCGACCGGCAGCGTGTCGCTGCCGCCGAAGAAGAACTCCGCGTCGGCGCTTCGCGGCCGCGTCGAGTTGCTGAGGAAGAAGCGCCATTCGGCGGGTCGCAGCGCGCCGGCCGTGGCCGACCCGTCGCCGTCCCAATCGCCGAGAACCAGCAGGTCGCCGGGATCGCCGTACGAGTAGGCGGCGTCGGGTGGGCCGGCCCAGAGCTTGTGGCGGGCGTACACCATGCCCGTGGCGGGGCGGTGCACCACGATGTCGTCGACGCCGTCGGCATCGAGATCGGCGGCGAGTGGCACGTCTCCCGGCGCGCCGAATCCGAACGACTGCTCCGCCGGGCCCAGCCCGCGGCCGCCCGCTCCGAGGCGGTTCACGATGTAGAACCGAGACTCGGCGGGCCGGAACACCGTCACCCGGTCGCAGCCGTCGCCGTCGAAATCGCCGGCCACCGGCACGTCGCCCGGATTGCCGAAGAAGAAATCGACGTGAGCGACTCCGCTCGTGTTTCGGTTGCGGAGGTACACGTAGCCGTCGGACGGTCGGTAGAGCCCGGGCGTGTCGACGCCGTCGCAATCCCAATCCCCGACGAACGGGAAGTCGCCGGGATTGCCGTAGGTGAAGGTGACCGTCCGCCCCGTCTCCGTGCGCAGGTGCCAGGTGGCGTCGGCGACGTCGACGGCCCCGACGGTGTCCGCGGCCGAGGCCGGAGTCGGCAGCAACGCGATTCCGGTCCCCAGCAGGATGCCCAGCACCCACCGCATGCTTCCAACCTACGCGTCGCCGCCGCATTTCGCGCTCTGAGTTGGTGAAGCGCGCGTCCGCGGCTAGCGTTCCGCTCCGCACGGCGGCGCTTCCGTAGGGAGGCGCCGTTCGACGTTTGGCCCTCCGTTCCAGCGGCGGGCCGCACCCGAGCTCCCCCCGGTCGCGGACGGCCGACGCCGGGTTGGGAAGGAGGTCACCAACCATGAAACGAGCAACGATGATCGGCGCGCTGACCGCGGTGGCGCTGGCTGCCTCTGCCCCGGCAGCCGCCGTGCCCGCCGCCGCGCCCGGAGAGACGACCGTCGCCACCGCCACCGAGTCGACCCTGACGGCCTGGGAGTCGTCTGGCCCGGAGGCTCGGGACGGGGACGTGACGCGGACGGAGGGCCCGGCACCCGCAGCCGAGAACCATCCGGAGCTGCCGCCCCCGGCGCGCACGTATTCCGACCAGGTCGAGCAGTGGCGTCCGCTGGTGGGCAGCCACTTCGCAGCGGACGACATTCCCTGGGCAATGCGCGTGATGAACTGCGAGTCGAAAGGTGACCCGCGGGCCCGCAACCCGCGGTCGTCGGCGTCCGGCCTGTTCCAGCACCTTGCGAGGTACTGGGCCGAGCGTTCCGGCAAGGCCGGATGGGAGGGCGCCGACATCTTCGACCCGACCGCAAACGTGGCCGTGGCCGCCTGGCTGTTCTACAGCGGCGGCCCGTCGCACTGGACCTGCCGCTAGGCGCCGCGGACGCTCAGAAGGTCGGAGGCTCCTCCGGCGCAATCTCGCCGCGCTGGCGGCGTAACTCCTCGATGAGCTTGACGCGGGCACTGCGGCCGACCAGCAGGCCCCCGGTGATGCCCACCAGCAGGCCGGCCAGCAGGCCGATCAGCACCAGCAGAGGAGTCTCCACGTCGCTGCCGCCGTCGTCGGCGGGTGCCGGGGCCACCGTGATCTCCGGCTGGGCGGCCTGGGTGGTCGTGGGCGCGAGCGTCGTCGTGGTGGTGGTGGTCGTGGACGTGGAGGTCGTGGACGTGGTGGTCGTGGCGGCGGGACCCCGCAGCAGTATCGCCAGGTCGGCGAACCGCGACGTGGAGTCGAGGAACTCGTCGAGGGCGGCCTGGCGTGCCTCTCCGGTGTCGCTGGCCTGGAGTCCCGCGATCATCGCGGTCGCGGCCGTCTGCACCTCGCCTGCGGTACCGACCAGTGCGGTGTGCTGAGCCTCGAACTCTGCGGGTGGGATCACCGCTTCGAGATCGTCGGTCACGCCTGCGGTCTCGGCTTCGAGGCTGCGCAACGCGTCGAGGGTGTCGCGGTACTCGACGTCCCTGGCGTCCCAGGCGTCGTTGACTTCAACGGCCTGGGTGGCCAATGTCGCGACCCGGGTCTCCAGCTCCGCGACGAGGGCCAGGTACTCGTCCGGGTCGGTCTGCGCCGCGGCCGGCACTGCCAGCGTGGTCGCCAGCGCGACCAGCGCCGCCAACGCCCCGATGCGCCTTCCCATGCCCGTCACTCCCGGTCCAAGGTCTCGAATGCGGGAGCCATCGTACGCGTTCCGCCAACGGATTTCCGGCCCGGGTCGCCCGGGCGTGGTCTCCACCGGAGTGCCGAGCCGCCGCTCAGTCGACCCCCGTTGCCGTCTTCGACACGGAGATCGACGATGATCCGTTCGAGCGGGCGAATGCAACGTCGTCCACCAGCGCCTCGAGGATCATGGCGGCCGCCGTGCTCTCCCAGCCGGAAGGCGGCCACTCGCCGGAAATCCCATCCGCCGACGCTTCGACCCGGATGCCTACCGGTGAGTCCACCACGGCGATCGTGAGCTGGCCGCGCCCTCCGGCCTCCAGCAGGGCGGCACTCATCTCCGCCACCGCCAGGGCCAGGTCGTCTCCGGCGTCCAGGGTCAACCCGGCCCGCCCGGCGGCCGCTGCGAGGACCCCGCGGGCGAGCGCCACGTACTCGGCGCGGGCCGGCACCGACAGACGAACGAGGGTGTCGGGGACACTCACGTTCCGTATACTACGGCGCCACGTCCCCGGGCCTCGTCCGGGACGATCGACGCGGAGGCAACGTGGACCTATCCATCCAGCACGAGGTCAAGACCGACTGGGACGTCCTGACCGTGGGCGGGGAGATCGATCTCGCCACCGCGCCCGAGCTGGGTCGCGCCATCGGCGAGGTCGTCGGCCCCGGCTGCCGCGTCTGCCTGGATCTCAGCAGCGTGGCCTTCATCGACTCGACGGGCCTCCGGGAGCTGATCAGGGCGCTCAACGCCGTCGAGGCGGCCGAAGGCGCGCTGGTGGTGATCCCCGGCGACGGTCCGGTCGCCAAGCTGCTGGCGATCACGGGACTCGACGGAAAGCTCGTTCTGCGCGACTCCGTCGAGCAGGCCGTGGCCGGCTGAGCCGCCGCGAGGGCGACGGGCCGTGACGACCGCCACGGAGCGCTTCGAACTGGAGGTGCCGGCCCGACCCGAGCACATCGCGACTGCCCGCATCTTCATCGGGGCGCTGGGGAGGCGGCTCGGCCTCGACGAGGAGCGCGTCGCCGACGTCAAACTGGCGCTTTCGGAGGCGGCGACGCTGGCGGTGGCAGGGGGCGTGTCGGTCATGCGAGTGGT
>CAYGCW010000139.1:0-7241 GCA_964348465.1 uncultured Acidimicrobiia bacterium
CAGGACAAGGTGAACCCCGGCTCGGTGATCCTGTCCGGCGAGATGATGCTGAGATACCTGGGCTGGCGCGAGGCCGCCGACCTGATCGTGAAGGCGATGGAGACCACGATCGGCGACCGCATCGTCACCTACGACTTCGCCCGGCTGATGGAAGACGCCACCAAGGTCGCGACCAGCGAGTTCGGCAGCGCCCTGATCGACCGCATGTAGCGGGGGCTCAGGCTCGCACTGCTCCCCACCCGACGGCGGCCGTGATCGCCGCAGCGGCCGTGAGCGCGAGCGCCACGATGACCCAAGCAGCGTCGAAGGAGCGGTGTTCGACGACCCATCCGATCAGCAGCGGCGACGTGCCGGCCCCGATGAAGATCCCCGCCTGGGTGATCGCCGACGACGTGGCAGCCGAGGCGGCGTTGGCGTTCACCACCGCGAACGTGAACAACCCGGGCCACGCCCAGCCGGTGGCGAACGCGGCCACGACGAGCAGGGCGAACGCTGGTCCGGAGGCCGCCGTCAGCGCGGCGAACGTCACCGCCCCGGCCGTGGTGAGGCCGGTGATGCCGAGGAAACCGGCCCCGCCGGCCCTGTCGGTGGCGTAGCCGGCGACGACCCGCGCGGCGATGCTCGCGATCGACCCGGCTGCCAGGAGGCCACCGGCGGCCGCCTCCCCGAACCCGACGTCGACTGCGGCGGCGACCGAGTAGGTGCCGAGCGCCACGGCGGCCGTCGTGGCCAGGGCGCCACCGGCCGCCAGGATCGTCAGCCGCGTCGGGGACATCGGCGCAACGGCCCGACGCGGGTCGGCGGCCGGCGTGCCGATCGGGCTCACGACGCGGCGCGGGATCAGCGTCGCCACGGCGAGGGCCGCCACTGCCGCGATGGCGTACGCCCACCGCCATCCGAGGGTGACCACCACGAGGGGCACCGCCAGCCCGGCCAGCAGGGTCGAGGAAGGGATCCCGGCGTGCTTCAGGCCGAACAGCAGCGCCCGTCGCTCCGGTGACCCGTGCTCGGCGAGCGCCAGGTTGGCGGCGGGATTGGCCATGCCGTATGCGGCGGCCCCAGTCAGCAGCAGCGCCGCCAGCAGTTCCGTCGAGCGGGCGGCGACCGCGATCGCGGCGAGCACTCCGCTCGACCACACGGCGTTGATTCGCATCGCCCGTTGCCAGCCGATCCGCTGCACCACCCGCCCCAGGAGCGTCGAGGCCACCGAAGCCGTCAGGAAGAACACGGCCGTCAGCACTCCCAGCCCGGAAGGGCCGAAGCCGAGGTCCGGACCGATGCGGGGGAACGCCGCGCCGAGCAGGAACACCGGCTGCGTGCTGACCGCCACCAGCAGGATCGAGAGGCCCAGCAGGTGGGGGACGCGGGGCGTCATCGGCCCGGCCTCACCACAGCATCACGTAGGAGAGGACCGGCCCTTCCGGGGCGGACCGGAACCCGGTCGCGCCTCGGAAGTCCCACAGCTCGACCCAGAAGCGGACGCCGTCGGCGCGGGTGAACTCGCCGGAGTAGCGGGCCAATCGCGGATCGTCGACCGGGGTCAGCGTGCCGTTGAGGGCTCGCCGGCGCAGCGTATCGCCGGTCTGCTGGGCGAGGGCCTCCGCCGGGGGTGAGCTCGGCGGCAGCTCGAAGTAGAGCGGCTCCACGTGGCGGGCCCGGCGGCCGGCCACCAGGGCCTCGTCGTACAGCGGCTCGCGGAAGAACGCCTGCCGGCTCCCCGCCGGGGCCCAGGGCTTGCCCGACACCAGCGTCGTGAGGCGGACACCCAGCCACTGCTCCACCCACCTGGCCCGGTGCGCCGATATCGCCTCGGGCCGTCCGGACACGACCAGCGCCAGCGCCTCGGCCATGTCCTCCTCGGGCGAGGTGGCGCCGTACAGCGTGGTCCCCGACGGGTCCGGCAGCGACCATTGCGGCCGCAGCGGGTCGGAGGAGGCGTTGCGCCAGCCGACCGCCTCCGCGTACTCGGCGACGAGCAGCGACCCCGATCCGGTGTCCGTGATGTCGAGGCGGCCGTCGAGCACGGCCGTGACATATGCGGGATCGAGGGTGTCGAACTGAGCGACGTGAGCCAGCTCGTGGAGCACCACGCGCGCCAAGCCGAGCCGGGTGGTCCCTGCGGTCGGCTCCTGGAAGGTCCGGTCCAGCAGGTAGACGTCGGGGCCGCGCGCGAACGCCGCCGTCGCCGGGTGGAGCCGGGCCGTTCCCAGGTGAGGTGCGCGCACCAGGAACCGGAGGGGCGCCTTGGCGAACACCGCGGTGTGGATCTCCGCCAGCGCTCCGGCGACCAGCTCCAGCTCCCCGGGAACGGCGCGAGTGGTCGTTCCCACCAGCTCCACCGGGCCGGCCTGGCGGCGCCAGGTGATGCCTTCGGGCTCGGGGATGTCGAGGCGCTCGAGCACGCCGGCCGCTTCGCCGGGATCGGCTGGGCCGCCGACGGAACAGGCCGCGGCGAGCGCGGCCATGGACAGGGCGAGGGAGAGCGAGCGGCGGGGCACCCCCACTTGATAGCACCGGGAGGGGCGGGCCGGTGCCCAGCTAGCCTGGGCGATGCAGCGAGTCCAGCAGAGGAGGGTGCCATGCGGAAGGTTACGGTGGTCGGTGCCGGCAAATATGGGTCGACGACGGCCAACCTCCTCGCCAAGGCCGACCTGGTGGACCAGGTCGTCATGACCGACATCGTCGAGGGCCTGCCCCAGGGCCTGGCGCTCGACATGAACCAGTCCCGTCCGGTGCACCGCTATCGCACCATGGTGATCGGCACCAACGACTACGCGGAGACCGCCGGGAGCGAGGTGGTGATCATCACCGCCGGCCTTCCCCGCAAGCCCGGGATGTCGCGGATGGATCTTCTCGAGGTCAACGCCGGGATCGTCGGAGACGTCACGCGTCACATCGCCGACTCGTCCCCCGACGCGGTGATCATCGTCGTCACGAATCCGCTGGATCAGATGACGACGCTGGCCGCCGACATCTCCGGGTTCCCGCGCAGCCGGGTCGTCGGCCAGGCCGGGATCCTCGACAGCTCTCGCTTCGCGCACTTCATCTCCGAGGCCACCGGCGCCGACGTCCTCGACGTTGAGGCCCTGACGTTGGGCAGCCACGGTGAGACGATGGTGCCCGTCCCGTCGCAGTGCCGCGTCGCCGGGCGCCCGCTGGCGGACGTGCTGGACGCCGCGGCCGTCGCCGAGCTGGTCGAACGCACCCGCAAGGGCGGTGCCGAGATCGTCGGGCTGCTCAAGACCGGCAGCGCCTACTACGCACCGGCGGCGGCGGCGGCGGCGATGGCGGAGGCCGTCCTGACGGGCGCCGACCTGGTCATGCCGGTGTGCGCCTGGCTGACTGGTGAGTACGGGGTTTCCGACGTCTATCTCGGTGTGCCGGCCCGCCTGGGCAAGGGCGGTGTCGTCGAGATCGTCGAGCTGCCGCTCACCGACGAAGAGGCTGCCGGCCTGGCAGAGGCCGCCGAGGCGGTGAAGGCGAAGGTGGCCGAGCTGGGCGACCTGGCGGACTGACTGGTTCGCTCAGGACGCGGGGGCCAGCTCGTCGATCGACTCCTGGGCCGCCTCGCGCTGCTGGCGTGCCCGCTGGCGGGCGATGATCTGGTCGCGGCGCTGCGCCCAGAGCGCCACCGCGCCGGCCATGGCCAGCATGAAGCCGAAGAATGCCAGCATCATCCCCGACGTGATCTGGGTGTCCTTGTACTGGGCGGGCACTCCGATCTCGGCCTGGTGGCGGAGCAGCGTCGAGCGGATCGCACCGGAAGACAGGATCTGCACGAGCCAGGCGCCGGCGACGCTCAGGATGAGGATGCGGTTCACGGCGAGCTCGCGGGGCGGGACGACGAGGGCCGGGATGAACAGCACGGCGAGGGCGATGGCCGCGATCGCCCACAAGGGGAGGTTCACCGAGTCGTCCACGGCGAGCGGAGTGATGATCAGGACGGCGACGATCAGCACGACGATCCAGATCGGCCACGTCAGGTAGCGGCCGAATCCACCGAGCCGCTCGGCGACGAGCTCCCGGTAGAGGATCATCACGACCGACGCGACCGCTGCGGCCGCCCCGAAGCCACCCAGCTCGTTGAGGCTGATCTCGGACTGCTCCGGATTGACGATGGCGGCCAGGGCCATGGCACCCAGAAAGGTTCCGGCGGCCACGGCCGCGCCGATCGGCTTGAACCTCTCGTCGAGGCGAAGCCATGCCAGCACGGCGATCACGAGGAGGCCCGCCGCCATGATGGCGACGATCCGGCCCTGCGTCAGCTCGTAGCCGCGGATCGACCAGGGCGTGACGATGAAGCGGTAGTCCGGCTTCATCCGAACGTATTCCCAGGCGATCGACTGGACCGCGAGCACCAGACCGAGGGCGAGCACGAAGCGCGCGGGCTGGCGCCGGACGAATGACATGCCGCCTCCGGAGGTGGTCACCTTGCGGGCTGCACTCTACCCCGCCTCCGGTGGGCCGGTCGGGGGCTGCGGTCGCTCACCCGGCGCCCGATCCCAGGCAGGTGGAACGGTCCGGCGGGCGCGGCCGGCCTAGTACTCGACGTCTAGGCCCGATGCCGCCGAGGAGAACTGGCCGAGCGCCGCCTGGTTCATCATCAGCTTGCCCATGTCGCCGGCGACCTTCAGCTTGCCGGTCATGAAGGCCATCTGGGTGTTCAACTCGCCCTTGGAGATCTTCTCGGCGGTGTCGTAGTCGTTGGTGATCGTGGCGTGGGGCGACTCGAGATCGCCTTCGGCCACGGCTGCGGAGCCGTCGGCGATGGCGATGTAGTAGTGGTAGTCACCCTGGTCGGGCACGTCGGTGACGACGAACTGGAGCGCCAGATCGACGTTGGAGATGGCGTTGCGGAAGCCCTCGTGGGCGTTGACGGTGTCTTGAAGGCCTTGTGCCCACTCTGAGGTCAGGAACTTGACGGCCAAGGGTCCACTCCTCTCGAAGAAGCCGGGGGAATCGGCAGCGTAGCAGCGGACTCCGGCCAATCAGCCGAGCAGCTGGGGCCGCAGGACGGCCAGCTGGCGCTGCAGCTGGTCGGCGTCGGCGGGGTTGAGCGGCAAGAGCGGCAGCCGCGAGCGGCCCGGGCGCAAGCCGGCGGCGTCCGCCGCTGCCTTCGTACCGGCCAGGCCGCGGGCCTCCACCAGCCCGGCCAAACGGCTCAGGCGCTCCTGGGCGTCCGCGGCTCTCCCTTTACGGGCGGCAGAGATGACCTCCCGGAGCAAAGAGGGTGCGTAGTTGCCGCTGGCGGTGATGGCACCGTGGCCCCCGCCGGCGATGCTGAGCGAGACGGCGGCGGAGCTGCCGGCATATAGGAAGGCTCCGTCGGTGGCCGCCGCGAGCTGCTGGATGCGGACCGGCTGGCCTCCCGAATCCTTCATGCCCACGATCCCGGCCCGGTGGGACAGCAGCTCGGCGGCGACGTCGGTGGGCAGCTCGTACCCGGTCACCGGCGGGACCGAGTAGAGCAGCAGCGGCAATGGGGTATTCGATGCGACGTCGCCGTAGAAGGCCCGGACCGCCGTGTCCCGGCCTCTCACCAGCGACCCGGGGGTCATGACCAGTGCGGCGTCGGCGCCGGCGTCGGCCGCTTCGGAGAGCTGGTGCCGGGCCGCCCGGACCGTCTCGGCGGCGATCCCGCAGACCAGGAACGGCTTGTCGCCGAGCTCTTCCCTGGCGGCGCCGACCAGCGCAGCTCGCTCCCCGGGCTCCAGGTAGGGGCCCTCGCCGGTCGAGCCGCCGATCACGAATCCTTCGACTCCCCAGCCGGCCAACGTCGCGAGGTTGTGGCGGTGGGAGCCCGGGTCCAGCTCGCCGTCTTCGTCGAACGGTGTGACCAGGGCCGGCATGAAGGTCGGGGGCGGGCGCACCCGGCGAGCCTACCGCCCTGCGCCCCGGCAGCCGTCGGCCCGTTGCGGAGGAGCCGGAGTGTGGGTCTACGCTCGCTGGCCCGTGAGGCGGCGGTTCTTGAACTTGGCTCGGACGTAGTCGGCGTTGAGCATGGCGATGAAGTCGATGGAGATGCTCTTCGGGCACGCTTTCTCGCACTCGCCGTGGTTCGTGCACGAGCCGAACAACTCCTCCATGGTGTCGACCATCGCCTCGACCCGCGACCACCGCTCGGGCTGGCCTTGTGGCAGCAGGTTCAGGTGCGCGACCTTGGCGGCTGTGAAGAGCTGGGCCCCCGAGTTGGGACAGGCCGCGACACACGCCCCGCAGCCGATGCACGCCGCGGCGTCCATTGCGGTGTCGGCTGCCTCCTTGGGCACCAGGACCTCGTTGGCGTCCGGCGCCGCACCGGTCGGGACCGAGATGTAGCCACCCGCCTCGATGATCCGGTCGACCGCCGCGCGGTCGACGACCAGGTCTCTGATCACGGGGAACGCGGCCGCTCGCCACGGCTCGATCACGATGACGTCGCCGTCGGAGAACTTCCGCATGTGCAGCTGGCAGGTGGCGGTGCCGAGCTGGGGCCCATGGGCCTGCCCGTTGATCATCAGCCCGCAGCTCCCGCAGATGCCCTCCCGGCAGTCGTGGTCGAACGCAATCGGCTCCTCGCCCGCCTCGACCAGGCGGTCGTTGACCACGTCGAGCATCTCCAGGAACGACATGTCGGGGCTGATCCCGGAGGCGTTGTATTCCACGAACCCGCCCGGAGAGTTCGCAGCCTTCTGGCGCCACACCCGCAGCTTCAGATCGATCACTTGTAGCTCCTCTGTGCGAGCGCCACGTACTCGAATGTCAGGGGCTCGGTGCGGCGCACCGGCTCGTAGTCGTCGCCCGAGAACTCCCACGCCGAGACGAACGAGAACTGGTCGTCGCGGCGCATCGCTTCGCCGTCGGGCGTCTGATGCTCCTCACGGAAATGCGCTCCGCACGACTCCTCGCGGTCGAGGGCGTCGCGGCACATCAGATCCGCCAGCTCGAAGAAGTCCTCTTTCCGAGCCATGCCGCATTGGTCGATCATGATCTTGCCGAGCTCGCGGTGGAACCAGTCCACGGTCCTGGTCCCCTTGACGCCGAGCAGCCGGTCCACCTGGTCGGTGACCGCCTGCTCGACCTGCTTGAAGGCGTCGTGGTCGGTGGGGACCGGGTCGACGTTGAGGTAGTCGGCCAGGTAGTCGCCGATGGTGTAGGGGAGGATGAAGTAGCCGTCGGCGAGGCCCTGCATCAGGGCGCTGGCCCCAAGGCGGTTGGCGCCATGGTCGGAGAAGTTGGCCTCCCCGATCACGTACAAGCCG
>CAYGCW010000140.1:0-7187 GCA_964348465.1 uncultured Acidimicrobiia bacterium
GCCCTACGCCGCGAAGTCGAACATGGCGACCGATCCCGTGTTGCCGCCGTAGCCGGAGACCGCCCGCCTGCCCATCAGGCCCCCAGCCGGACCTGGCCCACCCGGGCACGGAAACCGGGTCCCGCCACCACGAGGTCGGACCGTGACGGACGATGACGGCGGACGCCGACGCGCAGCCACCCCCGGCCGGGGCCGGGGGTGGCCGTGGGTCACTCGCCGGTCAGCAGCCCGGGAAGCCGCGCAGGCCCCGATGCAGCTGGCCGGGCTTGTGGCCGAGGCCCTCCCAGCCCTGGCCCTTCACGCCGGCCACGATGTGGTTCTGGGCGTAGTCCTTGCCGCTGACGCTGCACCACGGCGGGTCCGCCTGGGCCGCCAGCGGGGTGAGCCCCACGAACAGCATTGCGGTGACGGCGATGCCGGCTATGCGCTTCTTCATCCATTCCTCCTCGTGCCGCCAGCGGCAGGCTGCCGCTGTGAGTGGTGGAGACTACCACTCTGGGCGCCGGTTTGCCCGCCGGCGCCGATCGCCGTTTGCGACTCGGCCGGCTCTGCGCCGATCCGACGCGCGCCGCCTATCTTGGCTGGGTGCCCGAGGCTCCCATTCCGGAGGGCGTGTTCGACACGACCCACTACGCGGCCACCCCCGGCCAGAAGCTCAGGCGCGCCGCAGCGCTGGGCGGCCGCTACTACTTCATGGCGCTGCCCCGCTACCTGCGGGCCCGGCGCCGGGCCGGTCTGGGCGGGTGGGACGCCGGGGCGCTGACGCTGCCGCTGCGGGAGCTGCGCCGCCGGCGTTACGACCACTTCCCGTTGCCCCCCGGGTATCCGGATGTGCTCGCGGCGCTGCGGGACGCCGGAGTCCGCATCAGCATGCCCCGCCTGCGGTTGGAGGCGCTGCTCGGCGCCTGGTGGTCGACCCGCGACGTGCGCGGCGATGACATCGAGTGTGGTGCCTACCGGGGGGCGACGGGCCTCGCGCTGGCTGCCCTCGCCGCCCGCAACGGGATTCGGCGCCGGGTACTGCTGCTGGACACCTTCGCCGGCGTCCCGGCCGGCGGCGAGCACGACGCCCTCCGCGGCGCCGGCGACTACGACCCCGGCGCCGGCTGGGCGCGGCGGCTGGGCACCCAGGCGGCTGCCCTGGGCATCGCCGATCGCATCGACATCCACGAGGGCCTCTTCGCCGAGACGTTCGCCGTCCTCGAACGCCGGGAGGGCCTCCGGTTCGCGTTCGTGCACGTCGACGCCAACGTCTACGAGGGCACCCGCGACGCCTGCCGGTTCACGCTCCGCCGGCTGAGCGAAGGCGGGGTGGCGGTGTTCGACGACTACCACGGTGTGCTCGACCTGGGCGCCCGCCTCGCCGTGGACGAGTGCCTCGGCGGGCGGGTCCCTGCGCCGCTGGACGTCGGCCTATGTGCGCGGCTGAGGTCGCGGACCTCCGCCCAGCGCCAGCCCGGCCGCAAACCACCACGTCGGCTCGAAGAGGACCGTCTGCGTGAGCGCCGCGAGCAGCGCGGTCGCCAGAGCCAGCCAGCCGACCACGCCCCGGCCGCGGGCAACCACCACCGCCAGCAGAACTACGAAGCCCGCCAGACCGATCAGACCGGTCTCTCCCAGGAGCTGCAGCACCAGGTTGTGCGGCTCCTGAACCCCCGGCGTCGCCCACCCCGTGCCGAGCCCGATCCCTCGCAGCGGATTCTCCTCGAAGAAGTCCACGTACATCGGCCACACCACCGACCGCACGTCCGGCTCGAACGGTTCGTCGAGGTCGCCTTCGCTCTCGACCACGCCGAGCTCGAGGCCCTGGCCGAGGCGGAACGAGAACTGGTCGTCGAGATCGCCGGCCACACCGGGCCGGTCGGCAAGCGCGGTGATGCCGAGCAGGACCACCGCCACCGCCCCGGCCCCCGCCACCACCGCCGCCAGGCGGATGCGGTCGCCGACGCGTCGCCAGGTGAGCACCGCCACCGTGATCGCCGTGGAGAGCACCAGCACCACCCAGCCGGTGCGGCTGAAAGTCATGATCGTGCCGTAGACGAGACCACCCACGATGGCGGCGTCCACGGCGGCCCGACCGCTGCCCCGGCCGTGCATCGCCGCGACCACGGTCAGCACCGCCCACAGGTTCATCCACGCCGCCCCGTAGCCGGGATCCTGATGCCAGTTGGTGAGCGCCACGAAGCCTTCGCTGAGATAGGCGCGTTTGCCGATGCGAAGCACCCCGGGCAGGTCACCGATGGCGTCGACGGCGCCCGCCCCGAAGGCTCCGACCGTCACCAGCCCGAGCACGAAGGCGCTGGCGGCCATCGCCGCCGCCGACCAGTACACGGCGTCGAGCGTGCGTCCCAGCATTCCGGGCTCTCGCAGACTTCGCTCCACCGTGAGCATCACCGCCGCCCCCACGCCGAGGGCCAGCCACAGCGATGCGAAGCGAGCCGGGAACAGCGAGCCGGGCCAGCTCAGCAGCGCTCCGGCCAGCAGGGCGGTCGCTCCCACGGTGCCGGCGCGGTGCCACGGCCACGTGCGCTCCCGGAAACCGGCGACGGCGTCCATCACCACGAGCACCAATGCGATGGCGACGAACGGCTTCCACGAGATCCACGCCGCCAGAAAGACCGTGTGGAGCGGGAGCAGTGCCACCAGCGCCAGGTAGAGGCGGCGGCGCCGGCGGCTCAGCACAGGCGCCGCGAGGCTTTCTGGTGCGATGGCCTGCATGGGCGGGTCTTCCGCGGACGCTCCGGGCACGTTACCCGGGCGCCGAGCCGCCGTGCGGGGTGTGGTACCAGCGGTCGACCGTGCGGCTCAGCAGCCGGATCGGCAACCACAGCGCCGCGATCAGCGTGACGAACGGATAGCGGACCAGATAGCGTGCGGGCACCCCGTCCTTCGCCAGGAAGGGGACGGGCACCACGAACTGGATCGCCGCCGCCGCGGCCCACACCTCCCAAGGGAACAGCACGCTCGTCGACGTCGCCGCCGCCGCCACCGCCAGGACGGCCGACAGCAGCGCCACGAACGAACGGCCCGGCTGCACCAGTCGCAGTGCTTGGTCGAAGACGCCCAGGGAGCGGCGGCGCAGCGCAGCCAGCAGGAGGTCGCCCATGCGGCGCCGGGCAACATGGCGCTTGCCCGCCACCCACCGGGCGCGCTGGCGCACGGTCACGCCGAGCCCCTCCGGCTTCTCGTCGCGGACGCGCACGTCGTGCAGCCACCGCACCGGAACCCCTGCCAGCACCAGCCGTACCGCCAGGTCGGCGTCCTCGGTCAGCCCGCCCCCGAATCCGCCTGCGACCTCCAGGGCCTCGGGCGTCAGGCACATGCCGGTGCCGCCCAGGTCGACCGACCACCCGAGCCGGCTGCGGGAGAGCTGCACCATGCGGTTGCTGGCCCAGTAGGTGAGCGCGGTCGCCGTGGCCAGGGCCGACCCGTCCGGGTTGGTCACGTCGAGGTACGCCTGCACCGCACCGGCCCCTGCGTCCAGCTCGTCGGCGAGGCGGGGGAGGAGGTCGGGCGGCACCCGGTTGTCGGCGTCCAGGACCACGAGCGCTTCGCCGGGAGAGAGCGGGTGCCGGTCGAGGTGCCACTGGATGGCGGCGCCCTTGCCCTCCGGACCCGCGGTCCGCTCGTCGACCTGCGCCAGCGACGAGGCGGCGGTGGCGGTGCCGTCGGTACAGCGGTCGGCGATCACCCACGTCGACACGAGCTCAGCCGGGTAGTCGGCGGCGGCCACGTCGCCGAGCACGCCACCGATGACGCCGGCCTCGTCGTGGGCGGGCACCACGACCCGGAACCGCCGCCGGCGCCGGCCTACCGCGGCTCGGGCGGGCCGGGGCCAGCCCCACATCGCCGTGACGAGGTGATAGGCGACGAAGGCGAGGACGATGCCCTGGGCGGCGTAGGCCAGCATCTCTAACATTGCCGCCCGGAGCGTACCCGAGCGTCCGCCTCCGGAGTCCTTCGAGAAAGCGAGCCCGATGCCTCCCGCCTTTGCGCCGCGCAGCATTGCGGTCGTGCTCGGCACGCGACCCGAGGTCGTGAAGCTCGCGCACATCGTGCGGCTGCTCGGCGACGCCGTTCGCATTGTCCACACCGGCCAGCACTACGACCGCAACCTGAGCGATGTCTTCTTCGAACAGCTCGACGTTCGTCAGCCGGACGTCTATCTGGAGGTGGGCGGAGAGGCGCGGGGCCGTCAGGTCGGGGTAGCGACCACCCGCCTCGACGAGCTTTTCGCCGCCGAGAGCCCGGCGGCGATCGTCGTGCAGGGCGACACCAACGCCGTGCTCGCCGGGGCGCTGGCGGCCAACGCGCGGGAGATCCCGCTCGTGCACGTCGAGGCAGGGTTGCGCAGCTACGACCGGCGCATGCCCGAGGAGCACAACCGGGTGATCGCCGACCACCTGTCGGACCTCTGTCTGGCGCCGACCGAGGTGGCGCGGGACAACCTGGCGAAAGAGGGGATCGCAGGAGATCGCGTGGTGGTCACCGGCAACACGGTCGTGGAGGCGGTGCAGGCGCTGCTCCCCGGCCCGGAGGCGCGGGCGGCCCTGCTGGCGGACCTCGGGCTCGAAGCCAACGGCTTCGTGCTCTCGACCATCCATCGTCCCGAGAACGTCGACGACGCGGCCACCCTGGCGACCGTGCTCCGCGAGCTGGCGGCCTTGCCGATGCGCGTCGTGCTGTCGCTGCATCCTCGCACCGAGGGCCGGGTGGCGGAGTTCGGCCTCGAAGATCTGCTCGGTGAGCTCGACGTGGTGGAGCCACTGGACTACCGATCGTTCCTGGCGGTCAGCAAGGAGTGCGCGCTGCTGGTCTCGGATTCGGGCGGGGTCCAGGAGGAGGTCTCCGTGCTCAAGCGCCCGATGGTGGTCGTGCGCCGCTCCACGGAGCGCCCCGAGGTGCTGGGTACGTTCGTGGAGCTGGTGCCGCCCGGCTCCGGCATCGGAGAGGCGGCGGCCGGGTTCCTCGCGGATCTCGATGCCACCCACGCCCGGCTCGCCGCGCTGCCCAGCCCTTACGGCGACGGCACCGCCAGCGAGCGGTCGGTGGCGGCCATCGCCGAGCTGCTTCGCTGACGGCCGACCCCGCCTTCCTGCCCCCAGCCGTGGCACACTTCCCCGGTCGCCACTGCGAGCGACGTGCAACCGTTTCCGGCTCCCGGAGCGTGGAGTGGGTGTGAGAACCGAAGACGAGCAGATCTACCGCAAGCACAAGGAGGACCTGATCGGGTACGCGGCAGCCCTGGTCGGGATCGAGCGCGCCGAGGGCGTGCTGGCGGCGGTGGTGCTGCGGGTGGTGCGGCGGCGGCCCCTCTCCGAGTTGCGCGAGCCCCGGCCCTATCTGTTCCGGGCCGTGCTCAACGAGGCGCGGGGCGTGCTCCGGAGCAAGGAGCCCGTCGAGATCGGCGACCGGTCGGACCATTCCGATTCCGAGGTGCTCGAGGCGTTGATGCGGCTGCCCGTGCAGCAACGGGCCGCCGTGTACCTCGTCCACGGGGAGGGCCTGCCGGTACCCGAGGTCGCGCAACTCATGCGGCTCCGGCCCGGGACCGTCAAGCGGCGCCTGCAACAGGCGCGCCGGGCGCTACAGGGCGTGCTGGCGTGAGCGACATCTTCACCACTCAGGAACGCGAACGGCTGCGGCGCGCGTTCTCGAGCCTGCATGAGCGCATGCCGGTAGCGCCTGAGCTGGACGAGATCGTCACCGACATCGCCCAAGCGCAGCCCGCCCGGCGGCGGGCGCGTCCCGTGGTGACGCTGGTCCTGGGTGTGCTTGCGGGAGCGGCAGCGGTGGTGGGGGTTGCCGCAATGCTGGCCGGCGGCGGTGGCGACGAGCCCGACCCGGTTGCCGCCACGGTGGCTCGCACCGACTTCGCCGCAGTAGAGGCGGCTGTTGCCGCAGCCGTCGACTGCATGGAGGTGCGTGGCGGCCAGCGAGCCGTCGCCGAGTTCCGTGACGACCTCGACGAGTTCGTGTTCGCGGTGAGCGGCGGTTCGGCCGGCAGCCCCGAGATCGCCGGCGGTTGTGTCGCCACGCTGTATGCGCCGGTGTCGGCTGCCTGGGCGGCGTCCGAGGGACGATCCCTCCCCACCGAGGTACCGCCCGACGTCGCCCTCGCGAGACGGACGCTGCTGCTGCTCGCCGTCGGGGAGGAGGGGGGATGGTTGTGCCCGGCCGGATCCACGACCGGCTACCGGGAGTTGCGTGCGATCGGCGATGCTCCCGAGTCGATCCGGTACCTCCCGGCGCGCCCTCCCCGCGGGCTGGAGCTCAGCAAGGTCGCCGTCGGCGACGAGGGCCCTGCCTGTGGTCACGCCCCGGGACTCGTCGTGACGGCGCCCGGCATCGACGGGCCGGCAGCGGCGGTGGCGGTATGGCCGGACATGACCCGTTTCGATGACGTCTGCCCGCCACCCAACTGCTCCGCCGAGGGAGCCGTCGCGGACGTCGAGATCGGCGGTCGCCCGGCCCGGCTCCGCGAGCTTGCAGGGACGTTCGAGCTGTGGTGGTCGGACGGCTCGGGGGTGCCGCTGCGGGCACTGGGGTCGGGCCTCGACCGCGCCACCTTCGAGCGGATCGCAGCCGTGGTCGCATCCGGGCCGGGCCGGGTGGAGATCGAACCCCGTGACCTCCCGTCCGGCTGGCGGATCGCCGTCGAGGAGTCGACACCGGGCCGCTGGGTCCCGGGTCACGACTGGATCGCTCGGTACGGGGCCGACACCGGCGGAATCGTCATCGAAGCGCGGGCGACGGCCGGCTTTCATGCGCTGGCGGCGGCCGCTCGCAACGTCGCAGCCGTCGAGGTGGTGGAGGTCGCCGGGGTCCTCGGAGCCTACGCCGCCGACCACGGCGTGCTCGCGGTGCCACTCGACGAAGGCGTCCTCGTTCAGGTGACGGCCGTCGCCGACCCTGCCGAGGCGAGCGCGATCGTCGAGTCGCTGGAGCCGGTGGCGCCGGACGACCCCCGGCTCCCCGACCTCGGCTAGTTGCCGCCAGGTGCGGCGTTCGTCGTGGAGAGACGCGCCGGTCCTATCCCGGGATCAGCGATCCGTTCAAGAGGTTCGTCAGTGCGATGCCACCGGTAGCGAGGTACCGGCCATGGCCGGACGCGTCGGTGAAGACACCGGTACCCCCGGTGATCGTGTATCGCAGATGGAGGTCGGCGGTGAAGTCCAGTGTGGTCA
>CAYGCW010000141.1:0-7142 GCA_964348465.1 uncultured Acidimicrobiia bacterium
ATGCCCACCACGTCCGACTCCCGGATCCCAGGCTTGAGCATCTCGAAGATGTCCTGGTAGACGCCGTCGACCATCGCGCACGCCTGGGTGAGCAGGACGATCTCGTCGGGGCTCTTGATCTCCCGGGCGCGCATCATCGCCTGCTGCCCGTCGACCACGTGCAGGCCGGCGTCCTGGAGGGCGAGCAGCACCGCCGTCTCGGCCATGTCGACGCCCAGCTTCTGGCCCGCCACGCCGGCGTCCTCGAGGGTCGCCTTGATCTCGCGGACGGCCCGGGCGTGGAGCCCGGTCTCCGGGCCGATGGCTCCCTGGAGCCCGGTGTTGCCGCCCACCGAGTTCTCGGTGTCGTACAGGTGGGGAAGCTGGAGACGGTGCGCCTTGGCCGCGGAGCCGAAGTCCCACACCTTCGGACGCCCCTCGCGCGTCACGACCGCCCAGCGCTCGCCCTTGTTGAACGCCCAGTACCCGATCTGCGTGGCCGTCGCGTAGCGGATGTTCGACGTCTCGAAGAGCAGCACGGCGCCGAGGTCGAACTCGTCCAGCATCTGCCGGACCCGGGCCAGCCGGTGCCGGCGGAGACGTTCGAAGTCGACCCGGTTCTCCCAGTCGACGCCCATGACGCCTGGGGCCGGGCTGGTGGCTACGGGAAACTCATCCATCGTCTGCTCCTTGCGCGAGTGCGTTCTCGAGATACGACCAATCACGGGCGAACCGGTAGGAATGGCGCGGCGGCGGCTGCGGCGCCTGCGTCTCCAGCCAGCGGACGTGGCCATCGCCCACGTTGCGGAACTCATGGACACAGCCGACCCCGGCCCACGCCACGTCCCCGGGCCCCAGCCGGTAGGCGGCACCGTCGAACTTCGCCTCCACCTCGCCGGCGAGGATGAAGAACGTCTCCTCGAGCGGATGGTCGTGGGCGCCGGCGAAGCCGCCCGGCTCGTACTGGACCATGAACATCGTGGACAGGTCGGCGCCGAGGTCGGAGTCGACCATCATCTTCACGGTGATGCCGCTGTAGACGAGCAGCGCAGTGCGCATGCTGGCGCTGAGGGCGAGCCGGTCCTGAGTCTGCAGCGCCGGGTCCATGTTCTCGGGGT
Organism: uncultured Acidimicrobiia bacterium; assembly: GCA_964348465.1. Lineage (GTDB taxonomy): Bacteria > Actinomycetota > Acidimicrobiia > Spongiisociales > JAOTWH01 > CAYGCW01. The sequence goes on from CAYGCW010000141.1 coordinate 1,098, forward strand.
CGATGTGGCCGAAGTAGCGGTTGCGGGGATCGCGAACGTCGATGGGCTGGGGCGTCCCGGCCGCGATGGCGGGAGGGAACTGCGTGTCGTAGCCGAAGCGCGCCCGGGGCAAGGGCGCCTGCATCTCGGCGAACTCGACGACGGCGTCCGACGTGTTCCGCAGCGCGTGGGTCATCCCGACGGGGATCAGCCCGTAGTCGCCGGGCCCCAGCTCGTAGCTGCCCTCGGTGGTGTCCAGGGTGAGCCGGCCGTCGACGACATACAGCGACTCCTCCCACGAGTGGACGTGGGTGGCGGCGTGCCCGCCCGGCTCCAGGCGGGCGACCCGGAAGCCCATCTGGGTGGACCCGCCCGGCTCGTCCACAACGGAGGCGGTGGTGTAGCCGGCGCTGCGGCCGGCGAACTCCCCGGGCACCTCGTAGACGAGGTCGGCCACCGTCTTCACGATGTGCTTCGCCATCAACCGCCTTCCCGCAAGTGGACCGCCACCGCGCTCATGTCCCGCTGGCCGTAGCCGTCGGCGATGGCGTCGCGTACGACGTCCAGGCTGGTCTGTGCCTGGCGCATCGGGGCGCCCACCCGCGCGCCGAGACCGGTGATCAGCTCGAGGTCCTTCGCCACGAGGTCGAGGCTGAACGCCACCGGGATGGCTTCGGGGTCGAGGAAGGCGGCGCGCTTGTAGTGGACGAACGGCGCGCCCCCGGCGCCGCCCGCGAACACCTCGTAGGCGCGGGCGCGGTCGACACCGGCCTTCTCCGCCAGCACCACGGCTTCCGACAGCGCGACGTTGAGGCCGTGGACGAGGCCGTTGACCGCGAGCTTCGTCGCAGCGCCGGCGCCGCGCGGCCCCACGTGGATCACCTGCGACGCCAGCACGTCCAGCACCGGCCGGACCTGGTCGATCAGCGCGGCGTCGCCGCCGGCCATGATCGTGAGCGCGCCGGCCTCGACGGTGGCGACACTGCCCGACACCGGACAGTCGAGAAACCCCGCCCCGGTCGCGTCCACGGCCGCGCCCACCTCGCGCACCGTGTCGGGGTCGATCGTGCTGGTCTCGACGACAACGGTCCCCGGGCCGATGCCCCGGACGACGCCGCCATCGTCGAGATAGACGGAGCGCACCGCGGCGTCGTCGGCCAGGCTGGTGATCACCACGGCGACGTCGGCGGCCACCCCGGCCGGGCTCTCCGCCGTCGCGGCGCCGGTCGCGGCGGCCGCCGCCTGCGCCTTGGCGGCGTCCCGATTCCACACGGTGAGGTCGAACCCGGCCCGCGTCAGGGTGGCGACCATCGCGCTCCCCATGCGCCCCATCCCGATCACGCCCACGGAAGGCAAGGTGCCGCTCACTGTTCAGCGACACTACACACTTCGGGCCCCGGTGTCATCCGGAACCGGGGGACTTTCAGCATTACTGAACACGACCCGCCGGGGACGTGTATCGTGACTATTCCTCGATCAGGAGCTGTGGCAGTGGCTGACAGGTCCGGGCTCATCGGCGCAGAGGTGGCGCCGGTCTCCCGTGCCTTCGACCGCGCCCGGGTGCGGATGTGAGCGACGCGTCACGGGCGGTCGACCACACGGACGGACCCGAGGGCATCGGCGATCGGCTCCGGGAGGAACGGATCAAGGCCGGGATCAGTCAGCGCGAATTGGCCCGGCGGCTCGGCTACTCCCCCAGCCTGATCTCGCAGCTCGAGAGCGGGATGACCAAGCCGTCGGTGGGGACCCTCTACGCCATCGTCACCGAGCTCGGCCTCTCCCTGGACAGGGTCATCCGCGGCGAGGATTTCTCGGCGCCGGCGGAGAGCAGCCAGCCGCGATCACCGGTGGTGCACCCCGGGGAGCGGCAGGCGATCGAGCTCGATTCCGGGGTGAGGTGGGAGGAGCTGACGGCGGAGTCCGAGGAAGAGGTCGACTTCCTGCATGCGGTCTACGACGTCGGCGGCGCCTCCACGCCCGACGAGTCCCTCATGCGACATCACGGCCGGGAGTACGGGTACGTGATCTCGGGCCGGCTCGGCGTCCAGATCGGCTTCGAGACCTACGAGCTCGAGCCGGGCGACTCGGTCGCCTTCGACTCGACCACGCCGCACCGCCTGTTCAACCGGGGCGACGACCCCGTGCACGCGATCTGGTTCGTGGTGGGCCGGGAGCCGGACCGCGCCGGCTAGGAGCCCTGCCAGGCGGCGATCTGCCGCTGCACGTCGGCAGCGTCGAACCAGGCGTTCTCGTAGCAGATGAGCCGGTCCCGGATCTCGAAGATGTGGAGGATCCGGGTGCGCACCGGCGCCCCGCCGCCCTGAATCCCCGCCCACTCGCCGTGGACGTGGCCCTCGAGAATCGACTCGTCCACGACGTAGCGGCCGCCCTCCCCGGTGAAACGCTTCACCGACGTGAGCACGACGTCGGGGATGGCGTCGATGATCGACGAGTAGACCGCGCCCACTTGTTCCTTGCCGTGGAACGGGGCATCGGGGTGGGTGACGTCGTCCCAGACGATGTCGTCGGTGTACGTAGCCAGCGTCCCCTCCACGTCGTGAGCGTTCTCGGCAGCGAAATGCCGGTCGATGATGTCCAAGCCCAGCCTCCTCGACCCGGCGAGGCTACCCGGCGCGAGCGCGCCGAAGGGCGCCGGGGTAACGTCGATCGTGGAAGCGCGCGACCGAAGGGAGCAGCCATGCCGGACCGCATCCTCGTCAAGGGCGGGCACGTCGTCTCGATGGACCCCGACGTCGGCGACCTGTCGCCTGGCGACCTGCTCATCGAGGGGGACCGCATCGCCGCCGTGGGACCGAACCTGGAGGCCGGCGACGCCGAGGTGATCGACGCGGCCGGCGACATCGTCATCCCCGGTTTCATCGACAGCCACCGCCACACCTGGGAGGCGGCGATCCGCAACTGCGCTCCCAACGCAACGCTCGACGACTACTTCGTGGAGGTGCTGGACTCGTTCGCCCCGCTGTACCGGGCCCAGGACGTGTACGCCTCGAATCTGTGGGGCGCGCTGGAGTGCCTCGACGCCGGCATCACGACGCTCGTGGACTGGTCGCACATCAACAACACCCCGGAGCACCCCGACGCCGCCATCCAGGGCCTCCAGGAGACCGGCATCCGGGCCCAGTACGCCTACGGCAGCGCCAACACGTCGCTCACCGACTACTGGTGGGAGAGCGAGATCGTCATACCCGAGGACGACGTACGGCGGGTGCGGGACACCTACTTCTCGAGCGACGGCCTGCTCTCCATGGCGCTGGCGACCAGAGGGCCGGGCTGGTGCAAGCCCCAGGTCGTCAAGGCGGAGTGGGAGATGGCCAAGGACCTCGGCCTGCCGATCACCGTTCACGTCGGCATGGGCCGACTGGCCGGCCGGTTCGGCATGGTCAAGCAGCTCGCCGACTCCGGCCTGCTGTACCCGGGAACCACGTACATCCACTCGTGCTACCTCTCCGACGAGGAGTGGCAGATGGTCGTCGAATCGGGCTCGCACATCTCGATCGCGTCGCAGGTGGAGATGCAGATGGGGCACGGCACGCCGCCGACGATCCAATGCCGCAAGCACGGCATCAAGGCGAGCCTCAGCAACGACGTGGTCACCACGGTGCCGGGCGACATGTTCACCCAGATGCGAGCCGCGTTCGGAAACGAGCGGCTGATCGTGCTCAACGAGGCCTGGAAGGAGGACGTCGACCCGCCCGAGGACCTGCTCACCGCCCGCGAAGTGCTGGAGATGGCGACGGTCAATGGCGCCGCAGTCGCCAACCTCGCCGGGAAGACCGGCAGCCTCACCCCCGGCAAGAAAGCCGACGTCGTGGTGCTCGACGCCTCCCGCACGAATGTCGCCCCGGTCATCGACCCGGTGGCGGCGGTGGTCATCAGCGCCGACGTGTCGAACGTCGACACCGTCATCGTCGACGGCGTGGTACGCAAGCGCGACGGCCGGCTCCTGGATGTCGACCTCTCCAGGGCGCGGGGGCTGATCGAGGACTCGAAGGACTACCTCGTCGGCGCCCTCGCCGCCAAGAAGGCCGCCGCGGTGGACGAGTCGTAGCGGGCGCCCGCCTGCCCTCCCCTGCGCTGCAATCGATTGCTACCGTGCTGGGCCAGGTGAAGGCATGATTGTTGCGATCCTCGGTGCCCGCTGGCCCGACCTCGCCACCGAGGCGGCCATCCTCGAGCCCGCTGGAGCCGAGCTGCGGCGGGGCCCGGGAACGACGGCCGCCGAGATCGCCGCAGTCGCCGGCGACGCGGACGTGATCCTGGCCGGGCCCCACCCGCCGCTCCAGGGGCCGATTCTCGGAAAGCTGCCGTGCATCGGCGTCGTGCGCTACGGCGTCGGGGTCGACAACGTCGACCTGGACGAGGCGGCCCGCCTCGGCAAGTGGGTGGTGAACGTGCCGGACTACGGCACCGAAGCGGTCGCCATGCATGCCCTGGCGCTGGCGTTGGCCGGGATGCGTCGCCTCGTTGCCGCCGACCGGGTCGTCCGCTCCGGGGATTGGGGCTTTCGCCACCTGACTCCCTTGCACCTGCCGGCCACCTCGACGGCGGGGGTCGTCGGGTTGGGTCGCATCGGGCGACGTACCGCCCAGTTGATGGCCGCCGTGGGCTTCTCGGCGGTCATCGGGCACGACCCGGTTGCCTCGGCGGCCGACCTCGGCATCGCCGATGCCCCACTCGCCGAAGTCCTGACCACCGCCGACGTCGTCAGCTTGCATGCCCCGGCCACCCACGACGGCCGGCCGCTCCTCACGGCACCCCACCTGGGCCGCATGAAGGAGGGCAGCGTGCTCGTCAACACCGCCCGCGGCAGCCTCGTCGACGGCCCTGCCCTGGCCGCCGCCCTCGCCGCCGGGCGGCCGGCCGTCGCCGCGCTCGACGTGTTCCCCGGCGAGCCACCCGACCTCGGCGTCTTCGCCGACGTGCTCGACCGCATGATCCTCACGCCGCACATGGCCTGGTACACGGAGGAGACGGAGCAGGCCCTCCGAGAAGGAGCCGCACGAGAGGCTCTGCGGCTGCTGCGCGGCGAGCGACCCGTCAATCCGGTGGTCGACCCTGGCAGCACCACGTGACGCGGATCTTCGACGTGACCGGGCCCGAGGTCGCCGACCTCTTGCGGCGGAGCGCCACCGCGGTCCTCCCCTTCGGGAGCGTGGAACAACACGGGCCCCACCTGCCTTGCGGAACCGACACCATGGCCGCCGAGTTGATCGCCGACGAGGTGGCCCGGCGCTTGGGCGCCCTCCTCGTGCCCGCCGGTCCCTACGGCGTCACCCCCATCCATGCCGGCCATCCGGGCACCGTGAGCCTGCGGCGATCCACCTTCGAAGCGCTCCTCACCGACATCTGCGAGCAGCTCGTCGGTCTCGGCACCCGCCGTTTCGTGTTCGTCAACTGGCACGAGGGCAACATCGCCTCCCTCGACGCCGTCGCCACCGACGTCCAGGCGCGTCACGAAGAGGTCACGGTGGTCACCGCCCACGCCTGCTACGTCGCCCAGCGCCTCTACGCCGAGGCCGGCGGCGATCTCACCCACGGTGGTGGCATCGAGACGCTGGCGGTGCTCGCACACGATCCCGCCCTGGCCCGCCTCGATCGCGTCGAGGAGCCGCACCGCTCCGCGCACGCGACGGCGATGGACGCCATGCGACGCGATCGTGAGGTCTACGGCTACATAACCGACGTCACCGAGATCGACGCCGCGGGCTGGTACGGAGATCCGGCCTGGGCCGATCCCGACCGTGCGGCCACGTTCGCCGCCACCGTCGCCGACGACATCGTGCAGCGCGTGGAGCACATCTTCGCGCTGCGGCGATGACGGTGATCTCCGGCGAGCGCGTTCCCTGGGCCGATCTCCCGGGCCGGCGCTCGGGCGACCCGCTGGCCGGCTTGCCGACCGAGTCCAGCGTCCGCATCGTCCAGCTGGAGAGGACTCCGGAACGCCGACCCCACCGTCACCCCCACAGCGAGGAGGTCGTGTTCGTCCGCGCCGGCCGGGGGGCGATCTGGATCGACGGCGAGGTGAGCCCGGTCGGCCCCGGGGCC
>CAYGCW010000142.1:0-389 GCA_964348465.1 uncultured Acidimicrobiia bacterium
CGCCCGCGGCAAAGCCCGCATCCGTGTGATGATCTCCGCGGCCCACTCGGACGAGGACCTCGAGCGGGGGGCGGCCGCCTTCGCCGCCGTGGGGAGGCGCGTCGGGGTCGTCGGCTAGCGACGCCGCCTCCTCCCGCGGCCGGGGCAAGCCGGATCAGCCCGGGCGCAGGTGGGAGTCGAACGTGAAGTTGTACGACCCGATCCGGGCCTCGGCTCCCGACGTGAGTCGCACCGGGTCATCCGGATCGAGGCGCCGCCAGTCCTCGGCGTCGCTCTGTCTCAGGAACGTGCCGTTGGCCGACCCCCGGTCCACCAGCTCCACGTCCTTGGCCCGACCGATCACACCCCTGGTGGTTTCGGAGATCAAGATCTGTCCACCCTTTGCCTTG
>CAYGCW010000142.1:399-6284 GCA_964348465.1 uncultured Acidimicrobiia bacterium
AGATCCTCGCGATCCAGCTCCACGTCCCAGCCGGAGAGACGCAGCTCGACGTGGACCCGCGACAGGACCTGGTCGGGGTCCTCGAGGGGAAAGCCACGCGCGGCGCCCTGCTGGACCTGGGGATCGCGGGTGGGATCCCTCCCGATCACATAGCTGGCGTCGAGGCCGAGCGTGCGGCCGTCGCCGAACACGAGAATGCCGAGCGGCGGGCGCGGGCCCTTCACCAGGTTGAGGGTCTGGTGGACCATGGCGATCCCACACTGGGCGCAGTAGCGGGCCTCGGGGTGGTTGAAGTGCTGGCGGGCACAACGGACGCCGTCGACGAGCACGACGGACGGATCGTCTTCGATGGTCGCGCCGGGCAGTTCCGGTGACGCAGCTCCCGCCACCGGCAGCGGCGCCCGCGGCGCCTCCTCGATCGGGCTGCCCAGGTCGATGGTCAGGAACGGCGGCTCGGGCGCCTCGGCCCGGGGCTCCGGCACGGCCTCCTCCGGCTCGGGTTCGGGTTCGCCCACCACGGCCCCGGGCTCGGGTGCGGCTGCCTCGGACCGCGGCGCCGGAACGGCCGCCGGGACGCCGGCCGCCAGCAGCACCACCCCCCCGGCAGGAACCACCCCCGCGCGCAAATCGCCGGGATAGCCGGCAGGCGCCAGCCCGCTCCCGGCGCTCACCTCGATCCGCTCGAAGTCGCCGCGCAGGTAGTCGTCGACCCAGGTGGGGCGTTCGGCGCCGGCCAGCTCCACCTCGTGGGCGGCCGATACCGCCCGGAGCGCGGCCGCGCCCCGCATCACCACCGCGACCGCATCGTCGTCGTCGACGAGGGCACAGAACGACGGCAGGTCCTCGGGCCGACTCGACGTCATCAAGCCGGCCAGCCGGTGGCCCAAGGTGCGGGACGGCGCGCCCGCCGCGGCCGCAGCCTCGACCAGCGCCACCAGCTCAGCGAGGACGGCCGGGGCACCATCGGCGCCGGCGACGAGCAGGTATCCACCCCAGCGGCCCGCCACCCCGTGCCCGGGCAGCACCTCGACCCGCATGGCGCTGATCATCCCGCCAGCCCCTCCAGCTCGTCCGCCAACGCAGCCGCCGTCGGCGGGCGGTCCGCGGGCGATTCGGCCAGGCACCGCTGTACCACGTCCCGCAGGCCCGAGTCGAGTTCCGAATGGCACACGGGCGCCGTGTTCAGCACATGCCGCAAGGCCGCGAGCACGTTGTCGGTGGGGATGTGGCCGAACACCGAGTGTCCCGACAGGGCACGGTGCAGGGTCGCCCCCAGCGCCCACACGTCGGAGGCGCGCGAGGCCGGTTCGCCCCGCACGACGCCCGGCTCCATGAACTCGATGGCGCCGATGGGCCCGAAACCGGTGACCGTTTGTCCCGGGTTGAGCACCTGCGCAAGGCCGAGGTCGGACAGCTTGCCGCCGCCGTCCGTGAGCATGACGTTGGCGGGCTTGATGTCGCGATGCGCAACGCCGACCTCATGGAGAGCATGGGCGCCGCGGGCGGCGTGAGCCACGGCTCGGATGATCTCGGCCTCGGACGGCGGCTCCACTGGGTCGGCCAGGGAGCCCCGCGGGAAGTACTCGGTGACGTACCAGAGCGTCCCCGCCTGCTGTCCGGCGTCGAAGAGGCGCACGAGGTAGGGCGACCCGATCGACGCGAACAGGCGCAATTCGTTGGCGAAACGGCGGAACTCGTCGTCACCGGCGTGCTGATCGAGCACCTTGACCGCCACCGCCTCCACGTCGAGGCCGAGCCGCGCCGGCGGCACCGCCTTGTAGAAGCGCCCGTGGTTGCCGCGTCCGAGCGGCGCCCCCAGCTCGTAGTCGGCGATGCGGGTCACCCGGCGTCCTCCGGTCGGTCTCCCTCCAGGGCTTCACGGTAGTCCGAGGCGACGTCCAGGTGCCCGCGGCTGAGCGCCCTGTCGAGCGCCACCCCGGGCAGGCCGAAGAACCGGCGCCGGTTGGCTGCCAGCCACCACAGACCGAGCCCGAGCACGAGGGCGCCGCCGACGGCGTAGGCCGCCAGCGCCGGGTCGCGGTAGAGCTCGGGCAGGAAGATCGCCGTCGTCACGATCTCGGCAAGTGCCAGGGCCGCGGCGAACGCAACGAGCTGGCGCGTGGTCAGCCGGGAAGCCGCCCAGGATCCCACCGGCGCCCCCCAGGCCACTACCGGCGCGGCGGCGATCCACAGCCCGAACAGGTCTGTTTGCGACGCTGCCAGCGCCGCCCCCGTCCCGAACTCGGGCCGCACCGCACCGCCAACGCCGGCGTCGAACACGGCTCTCCCGCCGACGGCCACGACGGATTCGCCGCCGGATCCGAGGGTGACCGCGAGCTGCCCGTCGATGAGCCCCAGCGCCACGAAGCCGGCCAGCGACACGCCGGCCATGACCACGACGCTGGTCGGCACTCCCACCCGGGCGTCGACCGCCAGCAGCACCGCCAGGTAGATGTACACGAAGACGTCGGCGCCGGAGCCCGTGAGGGCGGCGGCCAGCCCTCCGACCGCGGCCACCGCCACCAAAGTCGCATAGGTGCGGGCGTTGACCGCTGGAATCTCATGCTGTACCTCGCGCACCCGCACGCGCGAGCCCAGGTACGTCACCAGCGCCATGGACGCAACCACCAGCGTGAACGACACCTTGACGTACGGCCCCGGGATGATCGACGGCCGGAAGGGCCGGCCGCCGTCGCCGAGCAGCACCACGGCCGCCAGGAACGTCGCCACCGCCACCGGCAGGCCGATCGCGACCGCTCTCCATTCCACCCGGCGCCGGTTGATCACGATCGCGGCGGTCGCCGCCCCCATGCCGACCGTCTGGATGGCCAGGGAGAACGTGCGGGCGACCTCGGCCGGGATCTCGAGGCCCTTGGTGAACACCGGAAAGGCGACGGCGCCCCCGCCCTGGGGGGTGGACCCGGCCACGAAACTTCCGAACACCATCGTGATCGCCGCCACCCAGTTGTCGACGACCCGCTCCCAGTGGCCGGCCACCGTGACGTAGATCGCCCACACCAGGGTGATCGCCGCCGACACCGCCAGCGCCAGGCGGCGCCGCCGGCGGGCCCGCGCGGCCCGGATCCGGGCACCCTCCTCGAGGAATCCCAGGTCCACCTCGCCGCCGGGCCGGTCGCTCAGACCAGCCTCCCTCCTCGGAAGCGCCATCGCAGCGCCACCACCCGCATCGGCCCGTTCAGCCACAACCACACGACCACCCACGTGGTGACGAAGTGGATGAGGTACTGCGCGGCGGTCACGTCGAGGTCCGAAGGCAGGATCGCGTCGAGGGCGAACCACACCACGACGCCCTCGTTGACGCCGTTGAGAAGTCCGAAGAGCGTTGGCCAGTCCTTCTCCCAGCGGAACTGCTGGATGGCGTGGTACACCAGCTCCCAGGCGATCCCGATGACGACCACCAGCGCCAGAGCGCGGAACGTCACCGCATACTTGTCTCCGAGCGGTGCGTCGCCCGGCAGCACCAGCGTGATCAGGAGCGTCCACAGCCCGCCGACGACGCCCACCACGACGATGCGGGTCTGGATCCGGCCGAGGAGCGTGGGCGTCATACCGGCTTGTTCCTCATCCACTTCCACCATTGCCGCACCGAGCGCAGCGGGCCGATGCGGCGGCCCAGGCCGTGGCCGGCGAGGTCGTCGGCGATCTGCAGAGCCGCGTACTGGAGCCCCAGGAACGAGTCGACCGGCGTGTAGTAGCTGCCGAGGGTGGCCGAGCCCGAGGCGTACATCCGGCCGGGGTCGCTCGCCGTGCCCACCAGCTCGAACTGCGGTGTGGCGTCGAGGCGGCCCACCGGGTTGGTGCCGGCGCCGGTGTGGTCGAGCAGGTCGGCCAGCAGCCGGTGCTCTCGTACTCCAGCCTCGAGCCCGGTGGCGTCGATGACGAACTTGGCCTGGAGCTCGAGCAGCGAGCCGTCATCGGAGCGGATCCGGGTGATCGTCGTGTGGTCCGGGCCCGGGACGACGCTGTCGACGGTCCCCTGGTGGGTGTGGTAGAAGCCCTCCCGCCTACCCCGCTCCAGCTGCTCCTGCCACGACTGGCGCGGGGCGGTGTTGGTGCCGCCCGTGGCCCTGATCCAGGCGGGCCGGTCTTCGGGAGGCATCTTCAGCAGCTTGTCGCGGAACTGTCCGCCCCAGGCGGCCTTCGGGAAGTTGAACGCCTGGTACGCGAACCCGTCCCGGCCCGGCCTGCGGAACAGGCGGCTCTCGCCCTGCGGACCGTCGACGTACGTGCGGAAGAGGTGCCAGATGGTGGTCTCGGCGCCGTGGTGGTCGCGGTCGTCGATGAGCCGCTGCAGGATCCGCGACGCCACGATCCCCGAACCGCGCACGATCACCACCCCGGGGCGCGCCCGCAGCTCCTCGTAGACGTGGTCGTGAGGCTCGTAGGCATTGACGACCCGGGTGGGGTCGCCGTGCTGGCGCCGGTACTCCTGGAGATCGTCGAGGAACTTGACACCCGGATACCCGACGGCGATGTGGACGTGGGTGCTGCGGAACGCCACCCGCTTCGTCGGCGCGGTGCCGGCGGGCGGCGTGAGGATCGAGAAGTAGCCGCCGCCGCGGCGCCGCCGCACCATGCGCACCTGGCCCTCGTGCAGCATGCCCGACCAGCCGATCCTGGCCGCCTCCCTGTCAACCGACGCATAGACCTGCCCGGCGCGCGGCGTGAAGTAGTCGGCGAGGACCGGCTCGGTCAGCACCGTCCACAGCGGCTCGATGAAGCCGCGCAGGCTCCGCGCCGCGAAGGCCTCCCGCACCGCGTAGCTGGGAAATCCCCAGATGTTGTCCATCACCGAGCCGGCATCGGAGCGGAGCCGCTCGTGCTCGGGGATCTGGGAGTTGCGGGCCAGGTAGGCGTAGGTCTCCCACGGCCTGTCGTTGACGCCGAGCACGGCGATGGACTCGGCGGGCACCCCGCCGATCCGCAGGTAGTCGACCAGTGCAAACGACCCCAAGCCGCCGCCGACCGTCACCAGCGGGTAGTCGCGGACCGGGATGCCGGCGGAGGCCAGCATGGTGTCGTCCCACCAATCCTGGGCGACCAGGGCATCGGTGAGGTCACCGCCTGCGCCGCCCAGATGACGGGTCGCCCCGGCGCCGTCGCCCGTCATGCCCCCTCCGGGAGCGGCCAGGCGCCGGTGTCGATCCCCGAGTGGCGGAAACGGGCCAGGGCCGGGGCCTGGTCGCGCACCCGCGCCCGCCGCACCTCGAAGTCCTCGGCCCCAAAGGTGGGCGGGACGACGTCGCCGTCGACACGCGCAGACCCAGGGATGCACGTCCCCGCCGGCAGGTGGACCGCGGCGCGGTTCATGAGCTCACCAACAGTGCCCTCCCCACGACGGCAACCATACTGCGGCGAGGGGCCCGTCGACGGGCGCTCGCGTAGGCTTGCCGCCGGGAGGTGGGAGCATGGCGAACGACCAATCGGCCGCGACCGAGGAGCTGGACCGGTTCATGGCCGGCCTGGAGCGGCGCAACCCCGGCGAGCCCGAGTTCCACCAGGCCGTGCGGGAAGTCGCCGAGACCCTCATCCCGTTCGTGCTCGAGCATCGTCACTATCACGACGCCCAGATCCTCGAGCGGATGACCGAGCCGGATCGCATCGTGATCTTCCGCGTGACGTGGGAGGACGACGCGGGCAACATCCGCGCCAACCGGGCATGGCGGGTGCAATTCAACAACGCCATCGGCCACTACAAGGGCGGCCTGCGTTTCCACCACGACGTCACGCTCGGGGTGCTCAAGTTCCTGGCGTTCGAGCAGGTCTTCAAGAACAGCCTGACCGGACTGCCGATGGGCGGCGGCAAGGGGGGCTCCAACTTCAACCCCAAAGGCAAGAGCGACCGCGAGGTGATGCGCTTCTGC
>CAYGCW010000142.1:6294-7142 GCA_964348465.1 uncultured Acidimicrobiia bacterium
AGGACACCGATGTGCCCGCCGGCGACATCGGGGTCGGCGCCCGCGAGATCAGCTACATGTTCGGCCAGTACAAGCGGCTGGCCAACCGCTTCACCGGCATCCTCACCGGCAAGGGCCTCGCCTTCGGCGGCAGCCTCGTACGCACCGAGGCCACCGGGTACGGCGCGGTGTACTTCACCGAGCACATGCTGGCCCACGCGGGCGAGGGGGTGGAGGGCCGCACCGCCGTGGTGTCGGGATCGGGCAACGTGGCGCTCTACACCATCGAGAAGCTGACCCAGGAGGGTGCCAAGGTGGTCACCGCCTCCGACAGCAGCGGCTTCGTCCACGATCCCGACGGCATCAAGGACGAGAAGCTGGAGTGGCTCATCGACCTCAAGGAGCGCCGCCGGGGTCGTATCCACGAGTACGCCGAGCAGTTCGGCGTCGAATTCCATCCCGGGGCCAAGCCGTGGGGGGTGCCGTGCGAGCTGGCATTTCCGTGCGCAACCCAGAACGAGCTGTCCGCCGACGATGCCCGCGCGCTGATCGGGAACGGGGTGCGCGCCGTCGCCGAGGGCGCCAACATGCCCACCGCGATCGCCGGGGTACACGCCTTCCTCGACGCCGGGGTGCTCTTCGCGCCGGCCAAGGCGGCCAACGCCGGCGGCGTGGCCGTGTCCGGGCTCGAGCAGAGCCAGAACGCGCTGCGCATCTCGTGGACCCACGACGAGGTCGACCAGCGGCTGCGCGGCATCATGCGCGGCATCCACGACCGCTGCGTGGGGTACGGCGACGGCGGCAACGGCACGACCAACTACGTCAAGGGCGCCAACATCGCCGGCTTCGTCAAGGTCGCCGACGCCATG
>CAYGCW010000143.1:0-7113 GCA_964348465.1 uncultured Acidimicrobiia bacterium
AGGGGCTCCTTGGAGATCGGCGATGCTGGGAAGATCACCCAGTTCTCGCCGTCCGGCTGCTGGGTGGCCTTGCGGCCCACCAGGCCCGAGCCGTCGGTGGTGACGGCGTCGCAGGCGCCGGCGAGGAACTGGTCCATCACCTGGTTGAAGTCCTCGAACGTGTTCAGCACGATGTTCACGTTGAGCGCCGCCGTGGCCTCGGTGATGTTCTTCTCGGTCGTGGTGCCGGCGTTGGTGCACACCACCGCGCCCTCGAGGTCAGGCAGTTCGGAAGCGCCGTCGAAGCCGTCGGCTGCGCGGGCCATGACCTGCTGGCCGTCGTAGTACGTGGTCGGCGCAAAGTCCATGCCGACGTCCGTGTCACGGCTCTGGGTCCAGGTCGTGTTGCGGATCAGCACGTCGACGGCGCCGGTCTGCACGGCCGTGAACCGCTCGGCGGCGGTCAGTGCCGTGAACTCGACGGCGTTGGCGTCGCCGAGCACCGCGGCCGCGATGTAGCGGCAGTAGTCGGCGTCGAAGCCGGTCACGCTGCCGTCGGGCTGCTGCTCGCTGAACGCCGTGGCCGAGCCGCCGATGCCGCACTTGAGGGTGCCGCGCGCGATGACGGCGTTGAGAAGGCCGCCGGCCTGCGCGGCGCCGCCGTCGTCGTCCGGCGGCGGGGCCGCCGTCGTCACCGTCACCTCGGTGTCGTCGGCGGCCGTGGTCGGCGTGGTGTCGTCGCCCGAGTCACCGCAGGCTGCGGCTACCAAAGCTAGGACGAACACCATCGCCAGGAGTCTGTTGATCATCTTTCCTCCCGTTTTGCTCTCTTCTGGGACACGGACCGAACGAAGGGCCCGCTGTCAGCAGCAAGCTAGTCGGCAGATGGGCCGGTCATCAACCAGATGGGAAAAACAGGGAGACGGTGGGCGAGCGGTGGTCCGGGCGAATCGGAGCGGCTTCAGACGCCCTGCGCGTGGAAGACGACCCGACGGTCGCGCGCCTGGTCGAGCTCGGCGAACAGGAGGCGCTGCCAGCGCCCCAGGACCAACTCTCCTTCGACCACCGGGATCGTCACCGACGACGCACCGACGAGCATCTGGCGGCAATGGGAATGGCCGTTGAGGAACTCGTCCTCCTGCAGGTTCTCGGTGCGCAGATCGTGGTCGTCGTGCTCGTAGTAGTCGTCCTCGGGGACGACCAGGTTCAGCAGCCGCCGCAGGTCGTTGAGGAAGCCGGTCTCGGACTCGTTGACGGCGATCGACGTGGTCGTGTGGGGGCTGTAGACGGTGATCTGGCCGTGACGGACCCCCGACCGGGCCACCACCTCGCGGGCGTCCTCGGTGATGTCCCAGAACTCCGCAGGAGCGGTGGACGCGAAGTGGAGCACCTCGGTGCGGATCGGAGGCGCCGCGGACTCGGCGAGCACGGTGTACGCGCCCTGCGGGCGGAGCGTCGCCTGGCGGATCGAGAGCTGGTCTTCCACGGTGACAGAGATCTCCGTTCGGGCGCGCCGTACGTTAGTGCCAGCACCAGCCTACGCCGCCTTCAATCCCCCCAAGGCGGCGCCGGCCGCCGGTGCGGACCCGGAGATGCGAGCTCGTCGACCTCACGGAGAGCCCACCACCCGGCGACCGTCCAGCCACACGCCTTCGACGCGCTCACCGTAGGAGGCGAAGTCGAGTGGATCGCTTCCCCGACGCCGCTTGAGCTTGGGCCATCACCCACAGCCCCGCCTCGTGGGCTTCGTCGACCAACGCGGCCAGCTCTGCCTCGCGGATTGCCGGTATCGTCGAAGACTACGCCGTTCGTGAACAGCGTGCGCACCGCCGCCGCTATGCGACGAGGCCGTCGAAGAGGACGGACAACAGGGAGTCGGCGATCTCGTGCATGCGCTGCTTGGGGTCGTCGTCGCGCAGCAGGGTGCGAGCTGCGCACATCACCATGGCGCTCGCGATCCGCCCTGCGACGACCGGGTCCAGGCTACGGAACTCGCCGCTGGCGACGGCCGCGGTGCACACGTCGATGATCTCCGTCTCGAGCCGGGCATGGGCGGCGCGCACCCGGTCCTGGGCCTCCGCCGACAGCTTGGGCACCTCCCTCATGATCAGCGTGCCGAGGTTGCGATCGTCGGACACGAACTCGAGGCTGGCCAGCAGCAGCTCCCCGAGACGCTCCCTGCCCGTGAGACCGTCCGGGATGCGCCCGATCATCTCGTCGACGACCGACGGGATCGACTCCTCGACCAGGCAGACGAGGATCTCCTCCTTGTCGGAGAAGTACTCGTACAGGGTGGTGCGGCCGATGCCGATGATGGCGGCGATCTCCCCCAAGCCGGTCTCTTCGTAGCCCTGACGCACGAACAAGTCGGCGGCGGTCTCGAGGATCTCGCGCCTCGTCAGCACCTTGTGCGCCGCGATTGACTCGGCTCTGATGCGCGGCATTCTGACGCTCTCCCTCAATCGGTTGCCGGAGCCGTCATTGTACCGGCCGGGGCCAGCCCGGCGCCCCCGCGGCGCAACTACCATCGCCGCCGGCGCCGATCCGTGAGCACGCCGTGACCGCAACGATCATCGTCGGGACCCAGTGGGGCGACGAGGGCAAAGGCAAGATCACCGACATCCTCTCGGAGCGGGCGGATGTCGTCGTCCGCTACCAGGGCGGCAACAACGCCGGGCACACGATCGTCGTCGGCGACGAGCGGTTCGCCCTCACGTTGATCCCGAGCGGCGTCCTGTACCCGCAGGTGACGCCGGTGATCGCCAACGGCTGCGTCGTCGACCCGCGGGTGCTCCTCGAGGAGATGGCCGCCCTCGACGCCCGCGGCATCGACCCGACCCGGGTGCGGCTCTCGGCCAATGCCCATCTCATCATGCCCTACCACCGCAAGCTCGACGCCGTGCTGGAGCGGTACCTCGGCAAGCAGCAGATCGGCACGACGAAACGCGGGATCGGCCCGGCCTATGCCGACAAGTACTCCCGCTTCGGAATCCGGGTGCAGGACCTGTTCGACCCGAAGATCTTCCGGGACAAGCTGGCCATCGCGCTCAAGGACCGTAACCGTGTCCTCACCAAGGTCTACAACCAGTTGCCGATGGACGCCCAGCCGATCCTCGAGGAGTACCTCGGGTACGCCGACCGCCTGCGCGACCACGTGGCGGACACGTCCCTACTGGTCCACGAGGCGATCAGCGCCGGCCGGAACGTCCTCTTCGAGGGTGCCCAGGGCACGCTGCTCGACATCGACCATGGCACGTACCCGTTCGTGACGTCGTCCAACCCCACCGCAGGTGGTGCGCTGACCGGCGTCGGGATCGGGCCCGGCGCCATCGACCAGGTGCTGGGCGTCGCCAAGGCCTACATCTCCCGGGTCGGTAGCGGGCCGTTTCCGACGGAGCTCAGCGATGAGATCGGCGAGCGCATGGTCGAGGTGGGGGGCGAGTACGGCACCGTCACGGGCCGGCGGCGCCGCTGCGGCTGGCTCGACGGCGTGGCGATGCGCTATGCAGTGCGCGTCAACGGCCTCACCGGCATCGCGCTCACCAAGCTCGACGTGCTGTCGGGGATCGACCCGCTGCGGGTGGGTGTGGCCTACGACTCGCTGGGCGAGCGCTACGGCGAGTTCCCCCGCCAGCAGCGCATCCTCTACAACTGCGTTCCCGTCTACGAGGACCTGCCCGGCTGGCGGGAGGACATCTCCGGCGTCACGTCGTACGGCGACCTGCCCAAGGAGGCGCAGGCCTACGTGGAATTCGTGGAGCGGCTGGCAGGCGTGCCGGTGAAGATGGTCTCGGTCGGCGCCGAGCGGCGCGCCACCCTCGATCGGTCGTGAGGGTCCTGGTCCTCGGCGGCGGGGGTCGCGAACACGCCCTCGGCTGGAAGTTGGCGCAGGGCGCCGGCGTCACCGAGGTCGCTTCGGCGCCGGGCAACCCCGGGCTTGCCGAAATCGGACCGACGCTGCCCGAGGTCCCGATCACCGACCCGGATGCGGTGGCGGCGGCCGCCGCCGGCTACGACCTGGTGGTGATCGGGCCGGAGGCGCCGCTGGCCGCCGGGGTCGCCGATGCCCTGCAGGGTGCCGGGGTCACCGCCTTCGGACCGTCGCGGGCTGCCGCCCGGCTGGAATCGTCGAAGGCGTATGCCAAGCAGGTGATGTGGGAAGCCGGTATCCCCACGGGCGGCGCCGCAGTGTTCCAGGAGGAGGAGCCGGCCCTCGCCCACCTCGCCGCCGCTCCGGGGCCGTACGTGGTGAAGGCCGACGGGCTGGCGGCCGGCAAGGGCGTGCTCGTGACCGGGGACGCGGCTGCCGCCGCCAAGTGGGTTCGGCGATGCTTCTCGGGAGGCTTCGGAGCCGCCGGCGCCCGGGTGCTGATCGAGGAGCACCTGGCCGGCCGAGAGGTATCGGTGCTTGCGATCTGCGACGGCACCGCGGCCGTTCCCCTCGCTCCGGCCCGCGACTACAAGCGCATCGGCGACGGCGACACCGGGCCAAACACCGGCGGCATGGGCGCTCACTCCCCCGTGCCGGACCTGCCGCCCGGCCTGATCGAGCACACGGTCGCCGACATCATGCTGCCGGTGCTCGACCACCTGGCCGCGGCGGGGACGCCGTACCGCGGCTTCCTGTACGCCGGCCTCGTGCTCACCGCCGACGGACCGAAGGTGCTCGAGTTCAACTGCCGCCTCGGCGACCCGGAGACGCAGGTGGTGCTGCCGCGGCTCGCGGACGACCTCGCAGCGGTCCTGCTCGCCGCCGCGGCCGGCAGTGTCGGCGGCCGGCTGTCGTGGTCGCCGCACGCGGCGGTCGACGTGGTGTTGGCGGCACCCGGGTATCCGGAAGCGGCGGAGACGGGTGATGTCATCAAGGGTGTGCGGGATGCGGCGCGGGTCCCCGGCACGCTGGTGTTCCATGCCGGCACCTCGCGCCACGGCGCCGACCTGACGACCGCCGGCGGGCGGGTGCTGAACGTCGTCGGAACCGGACCCGACCTGCCATCGGCCCGCCGCCGGGCTTACGAGGCGGCCGCCCTGATCGAGTTTTCCGGCAAGCAGATGCGGCGTGACATCGCCGCGGAGGAGGTTCCATGAACAAGCGCGTGGCGATTCTGATGGGATCCGTGAAGGACGACGCGAAGATGGCGCCCGCCGCCGAGATCCTCGACCGCTTTGGCGTCGCCCACGACGTCCACGTGATGTCGGCTCACCGCACCCCGGCGCGGGTCGCCGAGTTCGCCACCGGGGCCGCCGCCGCCGGCTACGGCGTCATCATCGCCGGCGCCGGCAAGGCCGCCCACCTGGCCGGCGTCGTCGCCGCCCACACCACGCTCCCCGTGATCGGCGTGCCCATCGCCGCCGGCGGCCTCGGCGGGATGGACTCGCTGCTGTCCACCGTGCAGATGCCCACCGGCATCCCCGTGGCGACCGTCGCCGTCGACGGCGCCGCCAACGCGGCCGTGCTCGCCGCCGAGATCCTCGCCCTCGGCGACGAGGCGCTGCGCAAGGCGCTCACGGACTACCGGGAGGAGATGGCCGGGTGATCGAGCGCTACTCGCTCCCGGAGATGGCCGCCGTCTGGAGCGAGGAGCGCAAGCTGGCCGTCTGGCAGGAGATCGAAGCCCTGGTCGCCGACGCCTGGGCCGAGTTGGGGGTGGCGCCCGCCGCAGCCGGCGACGCCATCCGCAAGGCACCCCCGGTAGAGGTCGGCACCTGGAAGGAGCGCGAGCAGGTCACCGGCCACGACCTGGCGGCGTTCGTGGACCTCCTGGCGACTGCCACGGGCGAGCACGGGGGCTGGGTTCACTACGGGCTGACGTCGTCCGACGTGGTCGACACCGCCCAGGCGGTGGTGCTCGACGAGGCTGCCGGCCTGCTGCTGGGCAAAGTGGCCGCGCTGTTCACCGTCGTGAAGGAGCGAGCGCTCGAGCATCGGGAGACGGTGATGGTCGGCCGCACCCACGGCATCTGGGCAGAGCCGACCACGTTCGGGCTGAAGCTGGCAGGGTGGGCGTTCGAGCTGGCCCGCGCCCACCAGCGGCTGGTGGCGGCTCGCCGCTCGGTGGCGGTCGGCAAGATCAGCGGGGCGGTGGGGACGTATGCCCACGTCCCGCCGGCGGTGGAGCGCTACGTGTGCGAGCAGCTCGAGCTGGGCGTCGAGCCGGCTTCCACGCAGGTGGTGGCGAGGGATCGCCACGCCGAGTTCCTGGGCGCGGTGGCGGTGACCGGGGCCTCGCTGGAGCGGTTCGCCACCGAGATCCGCCACCTGCAGCGGTCCGAGGTGGGCGAGGTGCGGGAGCCGTTCCGATCGGGCCAGAAGGGCTCGTCAGCGATGCCGCACAAACGCAACCCGATCCTGTCGGAGAACGTCACCGGGCTGGCCCGGCTGCTGCGGGCCTACGCGCTGGCCGGCCTGGAGAACGTGGCACTGTGGCATGAGCGTGACATCTCGCACTCCTCGGTGGAGCGGGTCGTGCTCCCGGACGCCTGTCTGCTACTCGACTTCGCCCTCCACCGGATGACCGGCGTGGTGCGAGGCCTGGTGGTGGACGCAGAGCGCATGCGCGCCAACCTCGACGCCACCCGCGGGCTGGTGTACAGCCAGGCGGTCCTGCTGGCGCTGGTCGAGGGCGGGCTGGCCCGCCACGACGCCTACCGGCTGGTGCAACGGCACGCCCTGGCCGTGTGGGACGGCGGCGGCGACCTGCGCGCGGCGCTCGCCGCGGACCCCGACGTGCCGCTGGACGCCGACGCCCTGGACGCCTGTTTCGACCCCACCGGGCACACTGCGGGAGCAGGAGCGGTGTGGGAGCGGCTGGAGGCGCTCTCGCCGTAGCGCCGCCACCGCCGCTGGGGGGCAGGTGAGGGGGAGGAGGTGCCGCCCGGGCCGGTGGGTAGGATCGGCGTGGTCGGCATCCCGAGGAGCGCATGTTCGGCGTCTATCTGTTCACGGCCGTGGTGGGGTGGGCCTTCGTGGCGTTCTTCATCCTCTTCGGCGCCGACGCCGACGTCGACGCCGACTTCGACGTGGACACGGACTTCGATCTCGACGCTGATCTCGACGTCGGCGGCGGGGCCGGGCTGGCAGCGGTGGCGGGCGACTTCCTCTCATTTCGCTCGTTGGTGTTCTTCTTGGCCTTC
>CAYGCW010000144.1:0-7084 GCA_964348465.1 uncultured Acidimicrobiia bacterium
GCGCCGGAGGCTCGGCAGCTCCGCAAGCCGCCAGCAGCGCCGCCACCACGATGACCGTCCCGCGCATTGCCCGGCCACGGTACCGCCGACGACGGGTACGGCGGGCGGGACCGAGTCCCACCCGCCGCGTCCCGGTGTGCGGCTAGATGGCGTCGACCCCCATCTCTCCCGTCCGGATCCGCAGGGCCCGGCTGACGTCGGTGACCCAGATCTTCCCATCGCCGATCTCGCCGGTGCGGGCGGAGCGGGCGATGGCGTCGGTCACCTTGTCGACGGTGTCGAAGTCGGTGAGCACCTCGACTTTGATCTTCGGAATGAAGTCGATCTGGTACTCGGCGCCGCGGTACGTCTCGGTGTGGCCGCCCTGGCGGCCGAACCCCGAGACCTGCGAGATCGTGATCCCGGATGCCCCTGCCGTCCGCAGGGCTTCCTTCACCGGGTCGAGCATGTGCGGCTTGATCACCGCTGTGACGAGTTGCATCGTTGCCCTCCTATCCGACCGCCGCCGCCGCAGCAGCGCCCAGCGGCGACGGGGTGCCGCCGGCGAGCATCTCCGGGCCGTAGCCGGGAGCGCCGTGCTCGACGATGTCGAGACCTGCCATCTCCTCTTCGGGCGGCACCCGCAGTCCGACGGTCGCCTTGATGGCCGAGAACAGCGCTCCGGCGGCGACGGTCACGAACGCGAACACCGCCAGCACGCCGACGATCTGCGCGCCGAGAAGGCCGAACCCGTCGCCGTACAGCAGCCCGCCCTCGGTGGCGAACAGGCCCACCGCCAGCGTTCCCCACGCCCCGCACACCCCGTGCACGGAGATGGCGCCGACCGGGTCGTCGATCCGGAGCCGATCGAAGAGGAACACGCTGTAGACGACGATGGCCCCGGCGGCCAGGCCGATGAGTACCGCTGCCCACGGCCCCACGCTGGCCGTCCCGGCAGTGATGCCGACCAGGCCCGCCAGCACGCCGTTGCCTGCCATGGCGGCGTCGGGCTTGCCCGACTTCAGCCAGATGGTGATCATCCCTGCGACCCCGCCCGCGGCGCCCGCCAGGAGCGTGGTCAGCGCGATCCCCGGCACCGCCCCGTCGGCGGCCAGCTGCGAGCCGGGGTTGAACCCGAACCAGCCGATGAACAGGATGAAGACGCCGATGACGGCGAACGGGATCGAATGGCCGGGGATCGCCCGCGGCTTGCCGTCCTTGCCGTACTTCCCGATGCGGGGGCCGAGGACCAGCGCTCCCATGAGCGCCGCCCAGCCGCCCACCGAGTGGACGATGGTCGAGCCCGCGAAGTCGATCATGCCCGGCCCGATGTCGTTGAGCCAGCCGCCGCCCCACAGCCAGTGCACGACCACGGGGTAGATGAGCGCGGTGAGGGCGAAGCTGTAGATGAAGTAGCTCTTGAACTTCGTCCGCTCCGCCATCGCCCCCGACACGATCGTGGCGGCCGTGGCGGCGAAGGCCACCTGGAAGATGAAGAACGTCGGCAAGCTCAGCGTCCCGAAGTACCCGTCCGTGAAGTGGTTCGTGTTGAGGAACCAGCCCTCCGACCCGAACCAGCCGTTTCCCGATCCGAAGGCGATGGCGAATCCGAATGCGCCAAACGCCAGGACCCCGGCGGAGAAGTCCATCAGGTTCTTCATCATGATGTTGGCGACGCTCTTGGCCCTGGTCAGGCCGGCCTCCAACAGGGCGAACCCTGCCTGCATGAAGATCACCAGCACGGCCGCGACCAGGATCCAGATGTTGTCGAGCACCACCTGGACCTCGGCCGCGGTGGGCTCCTGGGCGAGCGCCGGTGATCCCGTGAACACCACCAGCGCCGCCACCAGAGCGCCGACGGCCATCAGCCTCCGTCTCATTGTCAGCCTCCTGTGCGGTTCGGCGAGCCGGGACCGTACGGCCGGCATCTTTCGGCTGAGTCAACGGCGTGTTACGAGTTGGTTTCGTGGGATCCCTCAGCCGAAGTGGCCGATCACCGGCGTCCCGCCTTGCGGGCCGAAGGGGAACACCTCGCCGGCGGGGCCGGCGCCGACTCCGGCGACCTGGCGGAAGCGAGCCTTCCGGGGTAGGAACGCCGCCAGCCCCGGCGCCCCGGCGCCGTCCCAGTTCCCGACCACGACCGTCTCGTCGGGCAGCCCGAAGCGGATGCTGACCTCCGCAGGTCCGGCGGTCAGTGAGTTGCGGATCAGCAACTCGCCCCGCTCCGGGCGGTGCAAAGCGAACGTGTCGATTCCATCGCCGTCGAAGTCGGCGGCGAGCACCCTCTCGCCGGGATCCCCGAACTGGAACGATGCATCGGCGGCTCCCAGCCCTCCGTTGCGGCTCCCGAGCCGGTTGCTGACGTAGAAGCGGCCTTCGGCCGGCCGGTACAGCGAGACGCTGTCGCACCCGTCGCCGTCGAAGTCGCCTGCGAGCGGGACGTCGCCCGGGTTGCCGAAGAAGAACTCCAGGTCGGCCAGCCCGGGCGTGTTGGAGTTCCGCAGGTAGACGAACCCGTCGGTCGGCCGGTAGAGCCCCGGGGTGTCGACCCCGTCGCAATCCCAATCGCCCACGAACGGCCGGTCGCCGGGGTTCCCGTAGTAGAAGGCCGCTGCGCCGCCCGGACGGCGCAGGCGCCAGGTGCCGGTCCGCGGGTCGACGACGCCGACGTCGTCGGGCCGGGGGCCGCGCCGGAACCAGAACGTGTCGTCGTATTTGAACAACAGGACCTCGCCCGCGTCGAGCGCCACGTCCACGTTCGCCCGGCCCGCCCCGGCCGGCTGCAGGGCAAGTCTGCGCACCTCGCCGGACTGCGCATCGAAGTAGCGGATTCGGGTCCGGTTCACCTGCGCCGGCGCCCCCGTGAAGTCGAAGTCGAGGCGGATGCGGCCGCGCCGCGCGCCGTAGGGCGCCGACGGGTCGGCCACTCTGCCGGAGTGGCGGTGGCGGGCGTTCTGCACCATCACGTACGGCACTCCGGCGTCGTCGGCGAAGTGACCCACGAGTACGTCGAGCGGGCCCTGGCCGGGCACCGGTCCCACGCCGGACAGGTAGGGGTCGCCGCCGGCGCCGGGAGTCCACGGCTCGGTGTGGAGCGGCTGTGGCCCTGCGGTCACCAACCGCACGTCGGTGGAGGTGAGCTGGGTCATGGTGGGGCCGTAAGCCGCCAACTCGTGGTTCATCGCCGCCACCGCGTCCCACAGCGGGGTGCGTGGAGCCCGCCACCGGCCGACCTGCTCATGCAGGACGGAGCCCCCCCAGTTCGTGGCGCTCGGGTGGCCGGCGGCGGCGGCCTGGTAGATGAACCAGACGTGGCCGGTGTAGCCGTAGGTGAGCCCGGCGAACGCCTGCCATCGCAGGTCCGAGACCGTGTGGCGGCGCTCGAACGCCGTCTCGGCGCCGACGTACGCGTTGAGGTACTGCCAGTAGGGCACCCCCTTGCGGAGCGCGGAGTCCCGGAAGGTGCCGAGCACGGCGTAGTGCAGCGGACTGAAGAAGTAGTCGCCGGACATCTGGATGTCGCCGGGGACCGACTCGATCCAATGGTCGAGCAGCTCCGCGCGGTTCTGCCGGTAGTAGCTGAAGTTCGTGAAGACCAGCGCCTCGGGGTCGGCGGCGCGGACCCGGGCCATACCGGCGGCGATGGCGTCGAGGTCTGCGATCGAGACCGGCTCGTCGCCGACCTGGAAGCCAATCCTGCCGGGGAAGCCCGGACCGAGGCCTCCGATCACTTCGCCCGTCGATACGAATCGGGCGCCGTCCCAGCGCACCGACGTGCCGTCGGGATCGAGCCACGTGTAGAAGCGGGGATGGTGGCGCGGCGTGCCCCAGCCTGGTACCTCGCCCGGGCCGTCCTTCCACAGCGCAACGGCGTTCGCGCCGAACGCACCGAGGTAGTCGGCGGCGGCCCAGCGGGGAGGTGTCCCCATGGAGACCACCAGCGCCGACACGACCATCGGGTTCGCTCGCAC
Organism: uncultured Acidimicrobiia bacterium; assembly: GCA_964348465.1. Lineage (GTDB taxonomy): Bacteria > Actinomycetota > Acidimicrobiia > Spongiisociales > JAOTWH01 > CAYGCW01. The sequence goes on from CAYGCW010000144.1 coordinate 3,951, forward strand.
CCAGTCGCGGCCGCGGGATGCGGCGTCGGGCTCGTCGGCGACGGCCACGGCCGGCGTCAGCAGCACAGCCGCCAGCAGCGCGATCACCAACCGTGCAAGGAAGCACCCTGCCATCGGCGCCAGCCTATGCGCCGGGCGTCATGCTCTACCGTTCGGGCACGATCTTGGCGATCGTGCCGTCGAAGGTGGCCACGTACAGCTCTCCCGAGCTGTCCACGCCGAAAGCGTTCGGCTGGCCGACCTCGCCGAGGTCCGCAGTCCAATCCCGCTCGTCGAGGACCTCGCCGTTCTCGTAGCGGAAGCTGCGGATCCACTGGCCGCACCAGTCGCCGTAGAAGTAGTGCCCGGTCAACTCCGGGATCGCCGCGCCCCGGTAGACATGCCCGCCGGTGACCGAGCAGCCGTCGTCGTGGTCGTACTTCAGGACCGGCATCGTGATCCCCACCGGCTCGCACGGTGCCGTGGCGAAACAGCGCTCGGCCTCGACGATGGGCCAGCCGAAGTTGTAGCCGACCGGCTCCAGGGGCACGACGTTCACCTCCTCCCACACGGCATGACCGACGTCGGCGAGGTACAGCAGGTTCTCGGCGGCGTCGATCGAGAACCGCCACGGGTTGCGGAGCCCGTAGGCCCACACCTCGGGAGCGCCCCCGCCGTTCACGAACGGGTTGTCGGCAGGGATCCCGTACGGGTCGCCACCGTCCACGTCGATGCGCAGCAGCGCCGCGTACAGCGTCTCCGGGTTCTGGCCCTGATCGCTGGCGTTGGCGCCGTCGCCGAGCGACACATAGAGGTGGCCGTCCGGACCGAACATCAGCATCCCGCCGTAATGACGGATCTCGCCGCCGGGTTGCGGCAGTTCGAACAGCACCCGCTCCGTGTCGGGGTCGGCGAGGTTGGCGTCGCCGGTCACCCGGAACTCGGCGAGCCGCCGGTTGCCGGACTGCACCGTCCGGTAGACGTAGAACCGCCCGTTCTCTGCGTAGTCCGGGTGGAAGGCCATGCCGAGCAAACCTTGCTCGATCCCGCCGGCGGCGATGCGGTCGGTGAGGTTCAGGAACGGCTGTCGCAGCAACCCGATGTTGGGCTCGACGATCATCACGCGGCCGAATCGCTCCAGCACGAAGAGACGGTCGTCGCCGGGCGCGTGGGTGATCAGCGTCGGCTGTTTGGTCTCGGTGGCGATGACTTCGAGCGCCAGCCCCTGCAGCGGCGCGCCGGGCGAGGACGGCTCCGTGGCGGTGGGAGCGGGAACAGAGCTGCCCGGCACCTCCGGCGCACTCGTTCCGGCCCCGATCGTGCCGGACGCCGCCAGGGTCGAGGACGTGGCGGCGACCGTCGCCGGCGCGGCACCCGGCTCGGCGAGCGGGCCGGTCTGCGGCGGGGAGGTGGTCATCTGGAGCTCCGTACACGCCGCCGCCACGATGGCCAGCACGGCGACGCCGATGACCAGCCTGATGGTGCGGGCGGGTGGGCGGCGTCGGGTGAGCTCGGGTCGGCGGGCCATGCGCGGAGTGTATTCGGAGGGCGCGCCTCGGCGGGCTGCCCGCCTACGGGGACGCGACCAGGTCGTTGAACTCGGCGATCTTGCGATCGATGGGCTCCACCAGCGCCTGGATCGAGGTCCAGTAGTCGGGGTCGTGCCACTGCGCGTCCAGCTCCGCCGCGGACTTGCCCTGCTGCTCCACCCAGGTGAAGTACTTGAGGTTGTGGATCCGCCTCCGGCCGGGATGGTCCAGCTCAGCCATGTCCGCGGTGTCCGCTCCCAGCAGCCAGCGGTGGTACGCGGCGGCCGCCGCGACGGTGCCCAGGTCGCCCTGCTCGTCCCGCAGCTCGTCGAGCCGGCTCCCGTACATCTCCATGGAGTCGGTGGCCACCGTGACGACGACATCCGTGGCGCCCAGCTCGTGCCACCGGGCGAACTTGATGGCGGCGACGACGTTGGCGACGCTGGAGATCCCGAGCAGCGGGAGCTGCTCGAGCAGTCCGGACGGGACGCCCTGGCCGGCGAGGAAGTCCCGCCCGGCCGGTTCGTTGAACAGGCGGATGAGCGCCATGGGAGCGCCGTCGTCCACGGCGATCACCATGTCGGTGTTGCCGGCGTTGTGAATCCAGGGAACGTGCTTGTCGCCGATGCCTTCGATGCGGTGGGCGCCGAACCCGCCCCTCAGCAGGGTCGGACACTGCAGGGCCTCGGCGGCGGCTACCTGCGACAGCGGGTACCGCTGCTTGAGGAAGTCTCCGGCGGCGAGCGTTCCCGCCGAACCGGTGGCCAGCACCAGACCGGCGTAGCGGTCCCGCTCCCGCAAGGTCTCGTCGAGGACCTCGGCCACCGCAGGCCCCGTCACGGCGAAGTGCCACAGGTAGTTGCCGAACTCGTCGAATTGGTTGAAGATCACGATGTCGTCGCCGGAGGCCCGCAGCTCGGCGCACTTGTCGAAGATCTCCTTCACGTTGCTCTCGGATCCCGGCGTCTTGATCACCTCGCCTGCCACCGACTCGAGCCACTCGAACCGCTCCCGGCTCATGCCTTCCGGCAGGATCGCGATGGACCGGCAGCCGAGCAGGGCCGAGTCGTATGCTCCTCCCCGGCAGTAGTTGCCGGTCGACGGCCACGCCGCCTTCTGCGTCGTTGGGTCGAACTGGCCGGTCACCAGGCGCGGCACCAGGCACCCGAAAGCGGCGCCGACCTTGTGGGCGCCGGTGGGGAACCACTTGCCCACGAGCAGCACGATCCGCGCCGCCACCCCGGTCAGCTCCTGCGGCAGCTCGATTCGGTTGACGCGGCCGAAGCCGCCTCCCTTCTCGACCGGCTCGTTGTGCCAGGTGATGCGGAACAGGTTCCGGGGGTCGACATCCCAGAGACCGACGGCAGAGAGGTCGTCGACGACCGCCGCCGGAACCAGCGCCGGGTCCCGCATCTGGGCGAAGGTCGGCACGACGATGTCGCGCTCCCGGGCCCGGCCGGCGGCGCGGGCCAGCGCTTCGGGATGCACGGTCAGGTCGATCACGGGAGCTCCCAGGTCGGGGTCCGGCCCATTGTGCGGCACCGGTGGCCGGGACACAACGTGGCATTCGGCCCTGGCGGTCGGTCCAAGCGGCCGGGGATCAGCCGAGCAGCGCCGGGTCCACGA
>CAYGCW010000145.1:0-7066 GCA_964348465.1 uncultured Acidimicrobiia bacterium
ACGGGGCGGTCGCCGGGGTTGCCGAAAGCGAATGAGCGGTGCGCGGCACCCGAGCTGTTGCTGTTGCGGAGATGCCAGATGCCGTCGCGCACGACGCCCGGGGTGTCGATGCCGTCGCCGTCCCAGTCGCCGGCGATGGGGATGTCGCCGGTGTTGCCGTAGGCGAATCCGGCATGGCCGGGCCTCGTGACCCCGGCGAGATGCCATCGGCCCGAGTGGACGATCCCGGGGCGGTCGCGTCCCTCCTCCGCCCAGTCGCCTACGATCGGCGTTCCCTGCGGCAACGGTAAGGGCCGGTCCGGCGGCGGCCCTCCCCCCTCCTCGAGGCAGGGGGCGTGGTGGCTCCGGGTGGCGTTGTCGGTGGCCGTGGCGGTCGTGCACGACGAGTCGAGCTCCCACGGCGGCGTGCAGGTCACCACCCGGCAGACGAGCCGACCCAGGTCGGCGATGTGCTGATTGCACTGGCCGTAACGGAAGTTCGTGCAGCACGTGCCCCGGTTGCGGCAGTCGCCGTTGGCGCACTCGCAGGTGCACGACGTCCCGGGCAAGGTGTTGCAGTCGAGGTAGTAGCGGGGCCTGTCGACGCCACCCTCCACGCAGAACCCGGACCCGTCGGCCTTCCACCAGCCGGCGGGGACCGAGCCCGGCGGGCAGGCGTTCTCGCCGGTGATCGTGCAGCAGAACTCGGTCCAGCCGTCGCAGCAGAGTGACGAGCAGTCGCAGGTGGAGCCGTCGCACGAACACACTGCCGCGTAGGCGGTGCCGGGGCGCAACACGAACCGGACCGGGGCGGCCGCCAGTGCCGCCCCGACCAGCGCGCTGCGGGCGAGGAACCCCCGCCGGCTCACCCGGGCCGCGAGGAGGCGGCTGGTGCGGGCCACCATCCGGTCGGCGACGCCGGTGCGGGCCGGGGCGAATCGGGTCATGCCGGGCGAAGCTCCGCCAGCAGGCGGGGCGCGGCCGTCAGCAGCAGGTACAGGAGGACGGCCACGAGAGCCGTCAGCATCAGGAACGGGACGCCGGCGCCGGGCTGGCCGGCCAGCACCGCGGCCAGGCCACCCGGCGGGCGCCATGCCGCGGCGGCCGCCAGGGCCGCCAACGCGGCATTGACGGCCACGTGGACTCCGCCGGCCGGCGCTGCAGCGGCGCCGAAGCACCCGCACGAGCCGGCCCGGCGGTGTGACCCCAGCGCGGTGAATCCCGCGAACCCCGCGTAGAGGGCACCGAGCGACCCGGCCCCCCAGGCGTCTCCCCGCACGAGGGCGAGCAGGGCCACGCCGATCTCGACCGCCCCGAGCGCCCTGACGGCCAAGCCGGAGATGGGGATCCCCACCGCGCGGATGGCCGCCACCGCCGCTCGGGGCCGAACGAGCTTGATCCCGCCGGCCACCACGGCGAGGGCGGCGGCGGCGAAGAGAGGTCCGGCGAGCGGCTGCATGCCCGGGGAGCGTAGCGGCGCAGCCATGACCCCCCGGGTAACCTCGATCCGATGAGCCGCTCCGGGGTCGTTGTCTTCGACGTCAACGAGACGCTGCTCGATCTCGCCGCCCTCGACCCTCTGTTCGCCGACGTGTTCGGCGAGCCCGGGGTGCGACGCGAGTGGTTCGGGCAGGTTCTCCAGTCGGCCCTGGTCCTCACCGCAGTAGGTGACTACCGGGACTTCGTCGAGGTGGCCGGCGGGGCGCTGGAGGTGGTGGCCGGCCGGCGAGGGCTGGCGCTGACCGCCGAGCAGCGCGCCGCCGTCGCAGCCGGCATGCGGGCGCTGCCGGCCCATCCGGACGTCGTCCCCGGCCTGGAGCTGCTGGCGGAGGCAGGCATGCGTATGGCGGCTCTCACCAACTCCCCTCCGGCCGCCGCGGAGGCCCAGCTCGCCAACGCCGGCCTCGACCGGTGGTTCGAGCGCATCCTGACGGTCGGGGCGGTGCGGAAGTTCAAGCCGGTGGGAGCCGTGTACCGGGCGGCCGCCGCCGACCTCGGGCTCGATCCGGAGGCGATGACGATGGTCGCGGCCCACGACTGGGACGTCGCGGGAGCGATGGCGGCGGGCTGTCGGGGGGCGCTCGTGCTGCGCGCCGGGGTCGTGGCGAATCCCCTGTACCCGGCGCCCGACTTCGTCGGTGCGGACGTGGCCGAGGTCGCCGCCATGATCGCGGCGGCTTGACTCCGGCGTGCCTCAAGCGGGCCGGTAGGGGAGGTACGCAGGCTCCCACATCGCCCGGGCGATGACCCCTTCGATGTCCACGGTGGGCTCGGCGACGCCGTCGATCACCGCCTGCTCGGCGACGGCGTGCGCCACTCGTCGGGAGACGGTCCGCACGTGGGCCACCGGCGGGAAGAGCGCACCGGCCTTGAGCACGTCGTCGTCGACGCACCGTGCCAGGGCTCGCGCCGCGGCCAGGAACATGCCGTCGGTGATCGCCCGGGCACCCGACACGTGGGCGCCCAGCCCGACGCCGGGGAACACGAACACGTTGTTGGCCTGGCCGATGCGATGCCACACCCCGTCCAGCTCCACCTCCCCGAACGGGCTGCCCGTGGCGACGAGCGCCCGCCCTCCGGTCCAGGCCAGGATGTCGGCCGGCACCGCCTCCGTGCACGACGTCGGGTTGGAGAGCGGCATGACGATCGGAACGTCGCACTGGGCGGCCATCGCCCGCAGCACCGGCTCGGTGAAGAGGCCGGCCCGCCCGGAAACGCCGATCAGGACCGAGGGCCGGGCGGCCGCCACGGTGGCCGCCAGGTCGGGCGGCGCGCCGGCCAGGCCGTCGAACGGGCCCGGGTCCGTGGCCAGGTCCTGCTTGTGTCGCGAGAGGCCGGGCCGCCCGTCGAGGATCAGCCCGGCGCTGTCCAGCACCAGGACGCGCCGCCGCACTTCCTCCGGTACCAGCCCGTCACCGGCGAGGGCCGCGCCGAGCAGCTTCGCGATCCCGGCGCCCGCCGACCCGGCGCCGGCGATCACGTAGGTCTGGGCGGCGAGCCGGCTGCCGGTGTGGCGCATCGCCGCCAGCAGCCCGCCCAGGACCATCGCCGCAGTGCCCTGGATGTCGTCGTTGAACGACGGCACCACCGAGCGGTAGGTTTCGAGGGCCTGGAAGCTGGTGCGGTTGGCGAAGTCCTCCCACTGGAGCACGGCGCCCGGGAACACCTCGCGCACGGCCCGCACGAACTCGTCGATGAGGCTCCAGTAGTCGTCGCCCCGCAGGCGAGGGGCGCGCCTGCCGAGGTAGAGCGGGTCGCGCAGCAGGTCCTCGTTGTCGGTGCCGACGTCGATCGACACGGGCACGCCGCGCGAGGGGTGGATCCCGGCCGCCACGGTGTAGAGGGCGAGCTTCCCGATCGGGATTCCCATGCCGCCGGCACCCTGGTCCCCGATGCCGAGGATCCGCTCGTTGTCGGTGGCGACGAGCACGGAGGCTTCGGCGATGCGCCGGTTGCGGAGCACCTCGACGACGCTGCCCCTGTGGTCGGGGGTCACGTAGATGCCGCGCGCCTTGCGGTAGATGCGGCTCCAGTGGCGGCAGGCCTCGGCCACCGTCGGCGTGTAGACGATCGGGACCAGCTCGTCGAGGTTCTCGCTCAGGAACCGGTAGAAGAGCGTCTCGTTGCGGTCATGGAGCCCGGCGAGGTAGATGTGGCGCTCGAGGTCGGTCTCTTTCGCCTCGTAGTGGCCCCCGACACGGCGCAGCTGCTCCTCCATCGTGGATGTGTGGGCGGGCAGCAGCCCGCGCAGGCCGAGCGCGGCGCGCTCGGCGGCCGAGAACGCGGTGCCCTTGTTGAGAAGCGGGTCCTCGAGGAGCTGCGGGCCGCGAGTCGACACCGGCAGATACATCTCGCCGGTAGCCGCGTCGATGCTCGGCCGATAGCGGAACGGGCTCATGCGGGTGCCTCGGTTGCCAGCGTACGCCCGGGTGGGGCCGGCGGCGACGGCCGGAAGTCACATGCGCCGGAGCCGAAGTGCGGGCGGGTTCAGCGGGAGCGGGGATCGGCCGGGCCCGGCTCCTCGCACGGTGGCGGCGCCTGAAGCACCGGGTGGCCGTGGCTCTCGATGAACGCGGGGATGAGGCAGGCCCGCAGCTCACCCGCCGGGCTGACCAGGACCCGGGCGACCGCGGTGGTGGCGCTGGGCCGGGAGAGCTGGGGCCACACGAAATTGCCGAGGCCCCAGAAGATGGGCCTGCCTTCATGCCACCCGAGGGGGTTGAGACGATGGGAGTGGTGGCCGAAGATCACGTCGGCGCCGGCATCGATCATCGCTTCGGCGCGGGCGATGTCGTCGGCGCGGGGTCGGGTGTCCAGTTCCATGCCCCAATGGATGGTCACGATCACGAGGTCGGCTTTCTCGGCGGCGGCCGCCACCGCGGCCGTCATCGTCTCGATGGTGTCGCCGTCGGCCATGCCGGGGCGCTCATCGGTCGCCAGCCACGACGCGCTGGGAACCACACCTCCGAAGCCGAGCACTGCGACCTTCCAGCCTTCCATCTCGAAGATCGCCGGGGCATGGGCCTCGGCGGCGTTCGCCCCCACTCCCACCGCCCGCAGCCCGGAGGCGTTGACCCGGTCCCGCCCGTCGAGCATCGCCTCCGGCCCGTAGTCCTGGCCATGGTTGTTGGCCAGGTTGGCGACCTGTACGCCGGCATCGAACGCGGGACGCAGCGCAGCGGGATCGCAGCGGAAGTTGAATGCCTTCGGGAGGGGCCGCCCGAGCGGCGATGGCGAGCACTCCAGGTTGATCACGGTGAGGTCGTCGGCGAGGAACAAGCCGCCGAGGCCCGTCCAGGCGTAGTCATAGCCCTGGCTGCGGAAGGCGGGTATGTAGTCCGGGTCGAGGTTCACGTCGCCGGTGCCGTGGATCGTGAGCCAACCCCGCTCCGGGGCCGGGGCCGGTGCCGGGCCGGTGGCGACCGTCGTGGTGGTGGTGGTGGTGGAGGAGGAGGTCGTCGTCGTGCTGCTCGTGGTCGTGGTGGGCGGCGGTGGCGGCGCACCCGTGGTGGGCGGAGCGGCGACGACCTCGACGGCGGCTACTTGGGGTGGGTCGGCTCCGGCTCCTCCGGCGGCGCCGCGGGTGTTCGCCACCATGGCCGCGGCCAGCACGAAGGCGCCCAGTGCCACCACGCCGGTGAGGCTGCGGCGGTAGCGGCGGGCAGCGGCCGCGCGGTCGGGGTTGCGGGAGGGCATGTCGCCGCGAACGTAGCGGGGTTCCGACGCTTTCCGGGTCTCTGCTCAGGCCTCCTCGCGGTAGAGCGCCGCGCCCCAGTGGGCACCGGCTCCGAAGGCGACGAAGCAGACCAGCGCTCCGGGTGCGATACGGCCGGAGGTCCGCAGCTCGTGGTAGAGGATCGGCAGCGTGGCGGCAGTGGTGTTCCCGTAGCGGTCCAGGTTCATGGGCACCTGGTGTTCCGCCAGCCCGAGCTTTCGGCGGACCCCGTCGACGATGCGCGAGTTGGCCTGATGGGCCACGACCATGTCGACGTCGTCGACGGCGAGCCCCTGCGCATCGAGCACCTTGGCCACGGCCTCCGGCATGCGGCGCACCGCCTGGCGGTAGAGCATCGGCCCATGCATCTGCGGCATGTGGGTGTCGGCGGCAACGGCATCGGCGTCGACGTACGGCTGGCTCTTCGAACCCAGCGCGGGGACGTGGATCAGCTCGAACTGGCTGCCGTCGGTATGGAGCGACGCGCCGAGCAGGCCCAGCCCTGGCTCGTCGGCCCACTGCAAGACCATCGCTCCCGCTCCGTCGCCGAAGAGGACGCCCCAGCCCCGGTACCGGTCCATCCGCTCCCGCTGCTCCGGCGTCGGATCCGCGCCGCGGTGCATGGCCCGCCACGCGTCGATCCAGGGCTGGATCCCGGTGTGAACCTCGGCCCCGACGACCAGCACTGTGGCCGCCTTGCCCGCCGCCAGCAGGCTGTCGGCCAGATCGAGGCCGTAGAGGAAGCCGCTGCACTGCTGGCGGATGCAGATGGCCGGGCCGTCGGGGAGGCCGATCAGGTGCTGAACGAGCGGGGCGCTGCCGGGGGCGTAGTAGTCGGGGGTCATCGTCGCCACGATCAGCGCGTCGACGTCCGCGGGGCCGAGGCCGGCGGCGGCGAGGGCCTCCTTGCCGGCGGCGGCGGCCAGGTCGCTGGAGCCGATCCCCGGCTCGGCGATGCGGCGCTCCACTACGCCCGTTCGGCTCCGGATCCACTCGTCGGAAGTGTCCATGAGCCTGGCCAGATCGGCGTTGGTCACGATCGTGTCGGGGACGTGCATGCCCGTTCCCCGGATGACGGCTCCCATGGGACCTCGCATCTCCGTCGGCCGGCGGCCATGGTACGCGCCGCGGTCGGCGGCGTCAGGCGCCGCCCGTTCGAGGGAGTCTCGACTCAGGAGCCTCGACTCCTTCCCGGCGGTGCCGGGCCTCGCTCCCGACGCCGGGTGTCACGGGCACGGGAACTCGTACACGGTGCGCGGATCCTCCAGCTCGACGGTCTCGGTGATCGGCTCCGCACCTTGACGACGAACGGTCACCTCGGCGCGGCGGTTGGCGCCGGTTCCCACGATCACCTCCGGCGCGTGGGCGCCCAGGAAGCCGTGGGCGGCGAGCAGCATCGCCAGCCGGCCGGCGGTCAGGTCGACCGTGACCGTGGCGCCGGCCACGGCACATCCTTGCGCCGAAGGGCGGATGGTGAGCGACGCTCCTTCGGTGTCGTTGCGGAGCGCGGTCAGGCCGCGGCCGTGATCGACGATCAGCAGGTCGGTATCGCCGTCCCGGTCGAGATCGGCGAGCGCCAGCCCTCGGGAGCTTCCCTCGACCTCGATGCCCAGCTCCGGCCAGACGTCTGCGAACCTGCCGCCGCCGATGCCGAGGAAGATCGACGGCGAGTCGACGGCGAGGATCTCGGTGCCGGGCACCTTGTTGGACATGCCTTCGAAACCACCGTTCGTCACGACGATGTCGAGAACGCCGTCCAGGTTGAGGTCGCCGATGCCCGCTCCCCATGATGCGGAGATCGTCCGCGGGTCGGCTCCGAGGGGCCGGATGCGCGCCGCCCCGGATTCCCGCGTCGGCTCGAACCGGTCGAGG
>CAYGCW010000146.1:0-7050 GCA_964348465.1 uncultured Acidimicrobiia bacterium
GGGGCGGCGGGGTCGGAGATCAGTCCCCGGTTCACCGCCACCATGCCCGCCTCCAGCGACTCGGCCACCGACATCGCCCGGCGGGCATCACCGCTGTACACGTAGGAGATGAGCCCGTACTCGGTGTCGTTGGCCCGCCGGACGACCTCGTCGGGGTCGTCGAACGGCACCACCGGCGCCACCGGGCCGAAGATCTCCTCGGCCAGGATCGGGGCGTCGGCGTCGACGTCGCCGAGCACGGTCGGCTGGTAGAAGTAGCCGCGGCCATCGGGAATGGCCCCGCCCGTGAGCACCTTGCCGTGGCTGCCGGCCGTCGTCGCGACCAGCCCCGCCACTTTCTCCTGCGTGTCCTTGTTGATGAGCGGCCCCACGTCGGTGCTCTCGTCCAGGCCGGGGCCCAGCCGCAGCGACCGCATGGCCTCGGTGAGGCGGCGGGAGAACTCCCCGGCGGCTGGCGCCTCCACGTAGAAGCGGTTGGCGGCCGTGCACGCCTCGCCGGCGTTGCGCATCTTGGCCAGCATGGCCCCCTCGACCGCGGCGTCCATGTCGGCGTCGGCGAAGACCAGGAACGGGGCGTTGCCGCCCAGCTCCATCGACGTGCGCAGCACCCGCTCGGAGGCCTTCCGCAGCAGGATGCGGCCGACTTCCGTCGACCCGGTGAACGAGAGCTTGCGGACTCGCGAGTCCTCGAGGGCGGCGTTCACGACGGCCGACGATCGGTCGGCGGGCATCACGTTGACGACGCCGGGCGGCACCCCTGCTTCCTCCAGCAGGTCGGCGAGCGCCAGCGAGATGAGCGGCGTGTCGGAAGCGGGCTTCAGGATCACCGTGCACCCGGCCGCCAGCGCCGGCCCGATCTTGCGGGTGCCCATCGACAGCGGGAAGTTCCACGGCGTCACCAGCAGCGACACCCCCACCGGCTGGTACAGCACGAGGACCCGCTTGTCACCGGACGGCGCGTCGTAGACCGGAAGAACTCGGCGCCGTAGCGGACCTCGCCGCGGGAGTCGGCCAGCGTCTTGCCGTTCTCCATGGTGATGAGCTGGGCGAAGTCCTCGGCCCGATCGATGATCAGGTCGAAGGCCCGCCGCAGCACCTCGCCTCGCTCCCGGGGCGGCCGCTCCTGCCAGTCGCCGGCCGCCGCGTGAGCCGCGGCAGCGGCGGCGACCGCGTCCTCGGGGGAGGCGCTGGCCACCTCGGCGATGACCTCCTCGGTCGCCGGGTCCCGGACCTCGATGGTTCGCCGGTCCGCCGCCGGGCGCCACTCGCCGCCGATGTAGAGGGCGTTCTTCTCCTCCTTGACGAGGCGGTCGAGCAAGGACATCAGAGACTCCTCCGGGTGGTTCGGCGCGATGGTACCGGGCGTTCGGCCGGCCGTTGCTAGAGCCGGACGACGGGGATCTCCCAGCGGTACGCCAGAGCCTGCAGCTCCTCCCGGACGTCGCCGTACGCGAAGCCGTAGTGGTGCTCGAGACCCTCGGACATGACCGTGGTCAGGACCTCGGCCGCCGGGCGATCGAAGCGGACCACGCCTGCGGTGCCGCTGAACGGCAGCGGCGCTCGCACCATCTCCCCGCCACCGACGACCAGCTTGTGCTCGCCGCCGGCCTGGCTGAGCCGGGCCAGGGTGATGCGGCCCGGCTTGAAGGGGAACTCGGCGAGCAGCGGCAGGCGGCGGTTGGAGTGCACCGTGGCCACCGGCGTCGACTCGGGGTCGGCCATCGACGGGGGCGCCTTGCCGCAGTGCCACAGCACCCCGGTGCCGCCGGCGAGGTCGAGGTCCACCAGGTCGGCGACCAGGGCGGGGGACCCGGCCAGCCACTGGAGTGCGAGTGCCGTGACCGACCCGTACACGTCGGCCTCGCAGGCGGCCGGGAGCAGGTCCTCGTTCAGCAGCGACGCCGCCCCGCAGTGGGCGCCGCCGTACTCGGTGAAGCACTCCGGCCAGCAGCGCACCGCCAGCGCCGCCAGGTTGCGTTCGGCGGCCAGGCCCCGCAGCGCCGGGTAGAGCCGCAGCGTGCGGTCGAGGGCCGCTTGGTCGACGGCGTCGATGCCGGCCAGGACCCCTGCCGCCCTGGCGCGCGCCGCCGCCACGTCTTCCGCGGCGGCGGCGCGGCCCCGGTCGAACATCGTGTCCAGGCCGATGCGGTCCACTTCGACGCCGGTGAGGTCACGGAGGGCGTCGGGGTCGTACTCGCACGGGACGAAGCCGTCCGGGTGGTGGCCCACCAGGCCGATGCGGGTGGCGGCGAGGCGGACCGCCACCTCGGCGGCGCGTCGGGCCGCCTCGTCGCCCGGCGGCGGTGCCGCGGCTGCCGGCCGCGGCTGCGGTCCGGCGGCGCTCGACACCCGGGCGGCGTCCTCCGGCGGCGCGTACAGCCAGCGGTAGGGCCGGCCCCGCTTGGCGAGGGCGTGCGCGCCGAGATTGATGCCGCAGAACGAGTTGAGGCGCAGCCGCCCGCCGGTGCGTTCCTCGGGAAAGGCCCACAGCACCAGCGGGGCGCCGACGGCGGCGCCGATGGCGGTCGTCGGGGTGGCGTCGGTGAACGTGACCTGCATCACCACGACGGCGTCGAGCCGTTCGCCCGCCAGCCCGGCGAGAGCCTCCTGGGTGGCCGCCTCGTCGAACAGGAGGTGGCGCGGCCCGGCGGTTTCGATGCCGGCCCCGTCGAGGGCGGCGAAGGCGCGGGCCGCCATCTCCTCGGCGAAGGCCACGTCGAAGGTGGCTCTGGCCAGCGGCAGCACGCCGGTGGGGCTCACGGCGCGAACCCCTCGTATGACACCCGGAACTCCGCTCCCGCACCGGCGAGCCGCGGCGAGCCCCCGAACGCCGGGTGTCGCTGCCACGGCCGGGCGGCGGCGTCGGTGAAGGCGTTGATCTCCTCCATGTAGGGGACGCCGCCCTCCCGCAGGCGCTCCCGCATCGCTCCGAGGTCGGGGAAGCTCTGGAACGCGTCCCACCAGATGGCCCTTCCCGCGAGGTAGCCGCTGGCGCCGGCGTCGTAGGCGTAGGCGAGCACCCGCCGGAACGCCTGCTTGGTCGCGCCTGCGGAAAGCATCACCCAGGGGCGGCCGGCGGCCCGGTCGAGTGCTGCGAACCAGCCGCGCGCCTCTTCGTCGAACCCTGCCGCCGGGTCGGGCAGGGATGCCGCCGGCAGCGGGCTCTCCAGCTTGAACAGGTCGACGCCGTACTCGGACCCGGCGAAATGCTCCACCGACGCGATGACGTGCTCGGCCCGCTTGCCGGGGTGCTCCACGTAGTCGGTGGTCTGCCCGCTCTCGCCGGGCAACGGGTACAGGAGGAGCTCGAACACGAACGGGATGTCGTAACGGCGGCACTCGTCGCCGACCAGCTTCACGAACCGGCGCTGGTGGTCGGCGACCTCGGGGTCGCAGTCGGGCCGGTACCAGGCCAGCAGCTTCACCGCGTCGCCGCCGGCACGCTTGATCTTCGCGACGCTCCAATCCGAGATCTCGGAGCTGCGCCGGCCGCCAGGTCCTTCCTCGAAGATGCTGTCTTCCAGCGTGAGCACCAGCCCGCCGGACGGGGGCACCATGCCGATCGCAGCCGGGTAGGCATAGTGCGGGTCGACGAGTACCGCCGACGCGCGCGGCGCCAGCACTTCGACCAGCAGGGCCTTCACGGCGCACACGTCGTCGTAGCGGGCCGCGCTGTCGCCCCGCCGTTCCGCGGTGAGCTTCTTGATCGGCGGGCGCTGGTCGACGGCCAGCATCTTGAAGCGACCGCCGCCGTCGGCGAGGCGGCGCAGGCCCCACAGCTTGCCGGCGGAGATATCGGTCACCGCGCCTCCAGGAAGTCCTCGACCTCGGTCCGGAAGGGTATCCCGGCCCGGCCCCCGAAGCGGGTGCACTTGACGGCGGCCGCCGCGGAGGCGAACCGCAGCCCAGCCTCTTCCGGCCGGCCTTCGGCCAGCGCGAGCGCGAATGCGCCGTGGAACACGTCGCCCGCGCCGAGCGTATCGACCACGGGGACGTCGAACGCTCCCAGGTGGCGGGGAGAGCCGCCGTCCAGCCAGCGGACGCCGGCGGCGCCCTCGGTGGCCGCCACCCAGGCGCCGGTGTGGGCGGTAGCCGCTTCGAGCGCGGAGATCGGGTCGCCCTCGCCGGTGAAGGCGGTCAGGGTCGGGAGGGCGAAGATCACATGGGTGGCCGCAGCCAGCAAGTCCTCCCGCCCGGTGGGGTCGTGGTCGCAGTCGAGCACGGCCGGGACGCCTGCCTGGCGAGCCGCGTGCAGCGCTCGCTCGCTCCCCGCCTGCCAACGCATGTCGGCGAGGACGGCGGCCGGTCGGCCGATGCCGGCCGGTCCAGGATCGTCGAACAGAGCCGGCCCGGCGTGGTTCACGATGAGCCGCTCCCCGGCTCCGTCGATCAGCACCGCGGACAGCGGCGAGGCTTCTCCGGGGACCCGCTCCACCTCGACCGCCACCCCCTCCTCCTCGAGCCCGGCGAGAATGCGATCGCCGGCCGGGTCGGCGCCGATCCGGCCCCGGAAGCGCGCCCTCCCTCCGAGGCGGACGACCGTCACGGCCGCGTTGGCGGCGACGCCGCCGCCCACCTCCACCCGCTCCCGGGCGCGGTGCTTCCCGGGGCGGGTCGGGATCTCGTCCACGCGGAACACGACGTCGAGGACTGCGATGCCCACGCACAGTACCTCCGGAACGGTCGTCACGGGCGGCCGACCAGGTGGGCGGCGACCCGTGCCGCGACCAGCGCTCCGACCCGGGCATTCGACTCTGCGGTGAGCCCGGCGATGTGGGGGGTGAGGATGACGTTGGGCAGTCCGGCGAATACGGAGCCGGCGGCGGCATCGAGCGGCTCGTGCTCGAACACGTCGAGGGCGGCGCCGCCGAGGTGGCCGCTCCGCAGGCCGGCGACGAGCGCAGCTTCGTCGATCACGCCGCCCCGCGACGTGTTGACGACCACCGCCCCGGTGGGAAGCAGCGCCAAGCGGCGGCCGTCGATCAGGTGCCGGGTGGCGGCGGTCAGCGGCACGTGGATGCTGACCACGTCGCTGGCGGCGAGGAGATCGTCGAGCGGGAGGCTGGCGATCCCTGACCAGGCCGGATCGTCGTCGGGCAGGAAGGGGTCGTGCGCCGCCAGCTCCATCTCGAGTGCGCGAGCGCGGACCGCCACCGCCCTGGCGATGCCCCCGAGCCCGACCAGGCCCAGGCGCTTGCCGTGAGCCTCCTTCCCGACCAGCTCGGTGCGGGGCCACCGGCCGGCCGTCACCTCGGCGGTCGACCGATACGCCCCTCTCAGCAGCAGGAGGAGCGCAGCGATCACGTACTCGGCGACGGCGACGGCGTTGGCGCCGACGGCGGCCTCGACGGCCACCCCCCTCCGGTGGCACGCCTCCACGTCGATGTTGTCGAGGCCGACGCCGAGCCGGCCGACCACGATCAGAGCGGGGGCTGCGGCCAGCACCTCGTCATCGACCATCGTGCGGTTGCGGACGACGAGTGCTCGGGCGCCGGCCACGGCGGCGAGCAGGTCGGGACGGCGGTCGACGAGGCCGGGGTCGTAGAGGACGTCGAACCGGTCGCGCAGCGCGGCCACTCCGGCGTCGTCCATGATCTCGGAGACGACGACGTCGGCCACGTCAGCCGGCGGCCAGTGCGTCCCAGTCGACCGGGGCGTGGCGGTCGAGGGCCCGGTCCGCCGGGGGCATCGGGTACTTGAGCCCGTTGCCGCAGTTGAAGAGCACCACCTGGTCGGTGTCCTCGATGCGGCCCTCGGCCCGCGACCGCTCGTAGGCGGCCATGGTCGCCGCCCCTTCCGGCGACATCAGCAGGCCGTCGCCGGCAGCGACCCGGCGCTGGGCGCTCTCGATGTCGTCGTCGGACACCGCAATCGCGAAGCCGCCGCTCTCCCGAACCGCCCTGAGGATGAGGAAGTCGCCGATGGCGGCCGGCACCCGGATCCCGCTGGCGATCGTGTGGGCGTCCTCCCAGCGTTCCGCATGGTCGGCGCCCTGCTCCCAAGCCCGCACCATCGGCGCGCACCCGTCCGCCTGGACCGCCACCATCCGCGGCCGCTTCGGCCCGATCCAGCCGAGCGCTCCCATCTCGGCAAACGCCTTCCACATCCCGATGAGGCCGGTGCCTCCGCCGGTGGGGTAGAAGATGACGTCGGGAACGTCCCAGTCGAGCTGCTCCGCGAGCTCGAGGCCCATGGTCTTCTTGCCTTCGATGCGATACGGCTCTTTTAGCGTCGAGACGTCGAACCACCCCATGCGGTCCTTGCCGGCGCCGACGATCTTGCCGCAATCGTCGATGAGCCCGTTGACCCTCCACACTCGTCCCCCCTGGAGGGCGATCTCGCGTACGTTGACCTCCGGCGTGTCGGCGGGGCAGAAGACGTAGCTCTCCATCCCGGCCCTGCTGGCGTAGGCCGCCAGCGCGGCCCCGGCATTGCCGTTGGTGGGCATGGCGAGCCGTGACACCCCCAGCTCTTTGGCCATGGACACCGCCATGCACAGGCCTCTCGCCTTGAAGGAGCCCGTCGGCAGCCGCCCCTCGTCCTTCACCAGCACGTCCGTTCCGGCACCTGCGGAGCGTCGCAGCGAGATCAACGGCGTGGCGGTCTCGCCGAGCGACACCACGTTGGCGTCGTGCCGCACCGGGAGCAGCTCGCGGTAGCGCCACAGGTCCGCGGGCCGGTCGACGAGCTCGTCGGGGGAAACGGCGCCGGAGACCCCGTCCAGGTCGTAGCGGACCAGCAGCGGCTTGCCGGCCCGCGACAGCCCGTGCAACTCGCCCGCCTCGTGGCGCTCGCCGGTGGCGCTGCACTCGAGATGGGTGACGTAGGAGGATCCGGAACTCATGGAATGGCCATGGTACGACGCCGCGGCCCCGGGTCCGGCGTGCGCAGGTTGCGTCCGGCTGCGCGCCCTCACGCGTCGACCACGGCCACCCGCAGGTCGTGGGAGAGATCGGCGCGGGTGTACTCGTAGTAGAAGAAGACGCGGTCATCGATCCGGAGACCGTAGACGTAGCGCACCGAGCCGTGGGGAGAGCGAACCCAGGGCCC
>CAYGCW010000147.1:0-7028 GCA_964348465.1 uncultured Acidimicrobiia bacterium
GGCTGGCCCTCGACCTGGTCGACGCCCTCGCCGAGCTGCACATGGTCGACTACGAAGAAGTGGGATTGGGAGATCTCGGCCGTCCGGCGGGCTTCGTCGAGCGGCAGGTGGCCGGCTGGTCGAAGCGCTGGGAGCTGGCCATGACCGACCCGGTGCCGGCCGTCGAGGAGCTGGCGGCGCGTCTGCGGCGGGCTATTCCCGAGCCGCAGCGGGCGACACTGCTCCACAACGACTACAAGCTCGACAACACCATGGTCGACTTCGAGGGGAACGTGGTGGCCGTGTTCGACTGGGACATGGCGACGATCGGCGATCCCCTCGTCGATCTCGGCACGGCCCTCGCCTATTGGGCCGACCCCGACGACCCCACGTACCTGATCTTCGGCGAAGGTGCGGTCACGCTCGCTCCGCATCTCTCGCGGGACGAGGTGGCGGAGCGCTACGCCGCCGCCACCGGATTCGATCTGAGCGCCCTGGCCTTCTACCAGGCCCTGGCGATGTTTCGGATCACCGTGATCATCCAGCAGATCTACGTCCGCTGGGTGCGGGGTCAGACCCGGGACGAACGCTTCGCGGAGCTCGGCGCTTTCGTTCCGGTGCTGGCGATGTCGGGCCTCGAGCGGTCCGGAGGGCTGTGAGCGGCCGGCTCGCGAAAACGGCCTTGCCTGCGGCCGGGCTTGCCGATAGAGTCCCTCTGGCTGTGAGCGAACGCTATTTCTTCGGCTTCGTCTTTACCGGGCCCAGGGCCCGGGCCGAGGGAGCGCGCTGACACCACCGACACGACGACACCCCCGACCCGGAGCCAGGGCTCCGGGTTTTCGCTTTCCCGGGGCCCCGTGACCAAGGAGCGACCACGGTGAGCCCAGACCCCACCCTCAAGAGCCATCGCAAGCCGGACATCGAGACGACGGTCGTCGACGTCGGCTCGGTTCGGTTCGGCGACGGCTCCTATCCGGTCATAGCCGGGCCCTGCGCGATCGAGGGCGAAGACCAGATGATGGAGGCGGCGGCGATGGCCAAGGAAGGCGGCGCCTCCATGCTGCGGGGCGGCGCGTTCAAACCGCGCACGTCGCCGTATTCGTTCCAGGGCCTCGGTGAGGAGGGCCTGTGGCTGTTGGAGCACGCCGGGAAGGAGAACGGCCTGCCGACCGTCACCGAGGTGATGCAGCCGGAGCAGGTGGAGTTGGTCGCCACCCACGCCGACATGCTGCAGGTCGGCGCCCGCAACATGCAGAACTTCCCACTCCTCAAGGCGGTCGGGCAAGCCGCCAAGCCGGTGATGCTGAAGCGGGGGCCTTCGGCGACGATCGACGAGTGGTTGCTGGCCGCCGAGTACATCCTCAACGAAGGCAACGCCAACGTGCTCCTGTGTGAGCGGGGAATCCGGACCTTCGAGACCCGCACGCGGAACACGCTCGACATCAGCGCCGTGCCGGTGGTGCAGCGGCTCAGCCATCTGCCGGTGATCGTGGATCCGAGCCACGCCACCGGGGAGCGGGAGCTGATCGTCCCCATGGCCCTCGCCGGCCGGGCGGCGGGCGCCGACGGGTTGATGGTGGAGATCCACCCCCGGCCCGACGCAGCGCTGTCGGACGGGCCGCAGCAGCTCGATCGCGCCGGGTTCATGGACCTGATGCAGTCGCTGGGACTCCCCGCCCTGCGCGACGACATCGACCGGATCGACAGGGAGCTGATCGGGCTGATCGCGCTGCGGCTGGAGCGGTCCGTCGAGATCGGGCGGATGAAGGTCAAGGACGGTTTGCCGCTGCGCTCGCTCGACAGGGAGGAGGAGCTGATCGCCGACGCCCGTGCCGACGCCGTTCACATGGGGGTCGATCCGGGCTACGCCGCGGAGCTGATGGAGCTGATCCTGCGCCACTCCCGAGCCGCCCAGGAGGCCGAGCTGGGCACCGGCACCAGCGAGTGAGCGCCCCCGGCTTCGCAGCGGTCCGCGTCGAGGCCGACGCCGGCGTCGGCATCGGCCGGCTGATCCTGGCCCGGCCCGAGCGCCGCAACGCCCTCAACGTCGCCGCCCTCCGCGAAGTGGTCGCCGCCGCGGCGTGGTTCGACGAACGGCCCGGCGTGCGCGTCGTGATCGTGGCCGGAGACGGACGGTCCTTCTGCTCCGGCGTCGACTTGCGCGAGGCGCCGGCGGCCGCCATCGACCCGGCGTCCGGGCTCGGATGGGAGGAACGCCGGGAGATCGCCGACCTGGGTCGGCGCATGGCGGATGCCGTCGAGGGCATGCGGGCGGTGACGGTCGCGGCGCTGCACGGCCACGTCGTCGGCGGCGGGGTGGTGCTGGCGGCGGCCTGCGACCTCAGGGTGGCGGCCGCGGGCACGGTGTTCCTCATCCCCGAGGTAGACCTCGGCATCCCGCTCGCCTGGGGCGGGATTCCCCGGCTGGTGCGGGAGATCGGGCCGGCGCTGACCAAGGAGCTGGTGATGACCTGCCGACCGTTCGACGCGGCCGAGGCCCAGGCGGCCGGCTTCGTCAACCGGGTGGTGCCTGCGGGCGAGTTGGGGGTGGCGGTCGAGGAACTGGCAGCGACGCTCGCAGAGAAGCCGCCCGTGCCGCTGGCCGTGACCAAGCGCCATGTCCAGGCGGTGGCCGCCGGCACGGCCGGGTCGTTCGCCGATGCCGACGCCCTGCTGGCCGCGCTGTCGTCGCCGGAGTCGCGGGAGGCCGCAGTTCGCTACCTCGAGCAGACGTTCGGCGCTCGGGAGTGAGCAGCGCCGCTCACTAGAGTGGCGACCGGCCGATTGCGCCGCCCGTCTTTCCGGGAAGCCCATGGACGTCGCCACGCCCCCGATCTCCAGTTCCGCTGCGCCTGGCCCGCGCCCCTGGCGGGCGCTGCTGCGGACCGCCCGGCCGCGCCAGTGGCTCAAGAACGCGCTGGTCCTGGCGGCGCCGGCCGCGGCGGGGAAGCTCGACGAGGCGGCCACCTGGCCGGTGCTGGCGGCGGCGTTCGTGGCGTTCACGCTGGCGGCGAGCGGTACCTACTTCGTCAACGACGCCCTCGACGCCGAGTCGGACCGGCTCCACGAGCGCAAGCGCCACCGGCCCGTGGCGGCGGGGCTGCTCGACGTGCGGGGTGCCCTGCTGGTCGCCGCCCTGCTGTTCGCGGCCGCCGCGGCGGTGGGCGTCCTCACCACGGAATGGCGGTTCCTCGCCATCCTCGGCGGCTACATCGGCCTGATGGTGGCGTACTCGATCTGGCTGCGGCGGGTGGCCGTGATCGACATGGCCGTGGTGGCCGCCGGCTTCGTGATGCGGGCCATCGCCGGCGGCTACGCCGCGGACGTCCCGATCTCCGACTGGTTCCTGATGGTCACCACCTTCGGGGCCTTGTTCGTGGTCGCCGGCAAGCGCCACTCCGAGCACGTCCGCCTCGGCGAGGAGCGAACCGGGTATCGCGACACGCTCGCCGTGTCGCGGTCCTTCTTCGAGCACGTGCTGACGATCAGCGCAGCGGCGACGATCGTCGGGTACGCCCTCTGGGCGAAGGAGACCCAGGGCACCGCCGGGGGCTTTCCCTGGTTCGCGGTGTCGGTGGCGCCGTTCGTGCTGCTGCTGCTGCGCTACGCCCATCGAGTCTACGCCGGTGAGGGAGGCGAGCCCGAGGAGGTGATCCTGCGCGACCGCGGCCTGCAGGCCATCTCGGTGGCGTGGGCGCTGACACTCGTCGCCGCCTTGTATGGCTGACGCCTACCGGCTCCTGGCCGGCTGGGGCGGGACTCCCCGCAGCGGTGCCCGCGTGACGCGTCCCTGGTCGGCCGCCGGGGTGACGCTGGCGGGCTCCGGAGCGCGGGGGGTGCTGGCGCGGGGCCTGGGCCGCAGCTACGGCGATGCCGCCCAGAACGGCGGCGGCCTGGTTGTGGACATGACCGCTCTCGAAGGCTGCGAGGTCGACTCCGCATCGGGCGTGGTGCGGGCGGAGGCCGGGGCATCGCTCGGCGGCCTGCTCGCTGCGACCGTCCCGCAGGGCTGGTTCCTGCCGGTGGTGCCCGGCACCCGCCACGTGACGGTTGGCGGTGCCATCGCCGCCGACATCCACGGCAAGAACCACCACGGGGAGGGCAGTTTCGGCGACCACGTCCGCTCTCTGCGGCTGCAGAAGGCGGATGACGAGGTCGTGGAGCTGAGTTCCGACGCCGACCCCGAGGGGTTCCGTGCCACCATCGGCGGCATGGGCCTCACCGGGATCGTGCTCGGTGCCGAGCTGAGCCTGCTGGCGATCGAGACGGCCTACGTCGCCGTCGACACGGACCGCTGCGACGACCTCGACGACGTCATGGCCCGGATGCGGGAGGGCGACGCCGGCTACCGATACTCGGTGGCCTGGATCGATCTCGTGGCGGGCCGCCGCCTCGGCCGCTCCGTGCTGACAAGGGGTGACCACGCGCCCCGCGCCGCGCTCCACGGGCGCCGGGCGGCCGATCCGCTGCGCTACCGGACGCCCACCCGGCTGGCGGTGCCGCCGGTCGTGCCCCAGGGCATCCTCAACCGCTTCTCCGTCGCCGCCTTCAATGAGCTGTGGTTCCGCAAGGCGCCCCGCCGGGAGCGGGGGCGCCTGCAGACCATCCCGGGGTTCTTCCACCCGCTCGACGGCGTCTCCGGCTGGAATCGCCTCTACGGCTCCCGTGGCTTCCTCCAGTACCAGTTTGCAGTCCCCGACGAAGCCGCCGAGGTCGTACGCGAGGTGGTGGCGGGACTCAGTGCGGCGAGGTGTCCCTCGTTCCTGGGCGTCTTGAAGAGGTTCGGGCCGGGTCGCGGGCTGCTGTCGTTCCCGATCGCCGGCTGGACGCTGGCCGTCGACATCCCGGTGGGGGCGCCGGGGCTGTCGGGTCTGCTGCGCCGGTGCGACGAGGCAGTGGCCGGCGCCGGAGGCCGCGTCTACCTGGCCAAGGACTCCCGGCTCGACCCGCTCACGCTGCGGTCCATGTACCCGGAGCTCGACCGCTGGAAGGCGATTCGCGGTCGGCTCGACCCGGACGGCGTGCTCTGCTCCGACCTGGCCCGCCGCCTCGAGCTGGTGCCCTAGCGTTGGCGCCCATGAACGCCCTCGGCGAGCCCGGCTCCATCCTCCTGCTCGGCGGCACTTCCGACATCGGCCTCGCGATCGTTGGCGCGCTCGCCGGCGACCGGCGGCCGCGGGTGGTCCTGGCCGGCCGCGACGAGGCGGCGATGCGGGCCGCCGCCCTCCGGGTCGGGGTGGAGGCGGCGATCGAGCCGTTCGACGCCGAGGACCTCGCGGGCCACGAAGAGTTCGTGGGCCGGATGTTCGTCGAGCACGGCGACCTCGACGTGGTGATCCTGGCGTTCGGGGTCCTGGGCGACCAGGCGGAGGCCGAGGCCGACCCGGCTGCCGCCGTCGCAGTGGGCCGCGTCAACTACCTCGGAGCGATGTCGGTAGCGCTGCCGGCGGCGGCACGCTTGCGGGCCCAGGGCCACGGCACGCTGGTGGTGCTGTCGAGTGTGGCTGCCGAGCGGCCGCGGCGCGCCAACTTCGTGTACGGGTCTTCGAAGGCGGGCCTCGACGCCTTCGCCCAGGGCCTCGCCGACGCGCTCGCCGGCAGCGGTGCCCGGGTACTGGTGGTCCGGCCGGGCTTCGTTCACACCCGGATGACCGCCGGGCGCGATCCGGCGCCGTTCGCGACGACGCCCGACCGGGTGGCGGCCGAAGTGCGCCGCGGCCTCGCCCGGGGCAGCCACACCGTGTGGGCTCCGCCGATCCTCCGCTGGGTGATGGCGGTGATCCGCCACCTGCCGCGCCCCATCTTCCGGCGGCTGCCCCGCTGACGGTGGGGAGGGCGACGGCCTCTGCGGCGACCCTGCTCGGGCGGGTCGCGGCCGCCATCCGCCGGCGGCCGGTGCTGGCTGCCATCCTTGCCGTGGCGTTCCTCCTGCGGGTGGCGTGGTTGCTGGTGGCCCGGCCCGAGCCCGTCTCCGACTTCGCCGCCTACCGGGACGTGGCGCTGGGCATCCTCGACAACGGCCGGTTCGGGGTGCCGGCGTCGACGGCGCTCTACCTGCCGGGCCACCCTGCAGTGCTGGCGGCCCTGGCCCTGGTGTCGCGGTCGGTCGCCTGGCTCAGCTTCGGCATGGTGGTGCTCTCGACGCTGGCATGTCATCTCGTGTACCTGCTGGGCCGGGCGCTGACGGGCCGGGAGCGGGTGGCGCTCGTCGCCGCCGGTGCTGCGGCGGTGAGCCCGACGTTCGTGCTGTTCAGCCCGGTCCTGGCCACCGAGCACCTGTTCACGGTGCTGATGCTGCTCGTCCTGCTGCTGGCGGCCCGGCTCCAGGCCGGCGCGCCGCGGGCGGCACTCGGAGCCGGGGCGCTGCTCGGCCTCGCGGCGCTCACCCGCGGCGAAGGCCTGTTCTACGTCCCGGTGGTGGCGGCGCTCGTCTGGTTCGCGGAGCCCTCGCGGCCGCCGGTGGTGCGGCGGCGGCTGGTGGCGCTGGTGGTCGCAGGCGCGGCGCTGGTCGTGACCCCGTGGGTGATCCGCAACGCGGTGGTCGTCACGCCCGGTGTGACGCTGTCGACGGTCGGTGGCATCAACTTCTACTTCGCCCACAACCCGACTTCGTACGGCTGGATCCCCGACCCGCCGTGGGCGGGGCGCAGCGACATCGAGGCCAACCGCATCGGCTGGGAGCAGGGGCTCGACCACATCCGCGATGAGCCGTTCTCGCTGTTGAAGACGGCTCGCACCGGTACCGAGGCGTTCTTCGAGTCGCCGGACTATGCGCTGTTCTGGAGCACCAGGGAGGTCGTCCCCGCGCCGGAGCGGCACGGGCCCGTGAAGGTGCCCTTCGGCGGGCTGGCCGCCTGGGCGTTGTCGGCGATGGGCGGCCTGTACCTGGCGCTCGCGGCGGCGTCGGCGCTTCTGTGGCGGATGTGGCCGCGGCTGTTGCGTCTCGCCATCCCCGGCGTGGCACTCGCCACCTGGCTCGGACACGCGGTGGTCTTCTGGGCGAAGCCGCGGTTCCGGTATTTCCTCGACTTCACGATGACGATCCTGGT
>CAYGCW010000148.1:0-7026 GCA_964348465.1 uncultured Acidimicrobiia bacterium
CCGAACAGCGACTCCAGCTCGCGGCGGGCCTCGGCGCCGGCGGTGCGGAGCAGCTCGCCCCCCTGGCCGATCACGATGCCCTTCTGGGAGGGCCGCTCGACCAGCAGCCGGGCCGCCACGTAGAGGGTGCCGTTGTCGCGCTGCTCGCGGTCCTCGACGACCACGGCGAGCGAGTGGGGCAGCTCGTCGCGCAGCCGGTCGAGAAACTTCTCCCGGATCAACTCCGCGATCAGCAGCTCCTCGGGCTGGTCGGTGTGGGTGCCGGACGGGAAGTAGGCGGGCCCCTCGGGCAGCGCCTCGACGAGCTCCCCGACCAGCTCGGGGCGGCCGGCGCCGACGAGGGCGCTGACCGGCACGTAGGCGCCGAAGTCCCATTCGCCCGCCACGGCGAGCTGCCCGCCGACCTGATCCTTGGTCGCCACGTCGACCTTGTTGACGGCGACGACCACGTAGCTGCCGGCCTCGATGAGGCGCTCGGCGATCATCCGGTCGCCGGGCCCGATCTCCTGGGTGGCGTCGAGCACGAATACCACGGCGTCGGCGTCTGCCAGCGTTCCATACACCAGCCGGTTGAGCCGCTGCCCCAACGCGGTGCGCGGCTTGTGCAGGCCGGGCGTGTCCACGAGCACGATCTGGGCCTCCAGCTCCGGCAGGTCCACGACGCCGCGTACAGCGTTCCTGGTCGTCTGGGGCCGGGCGGAGGTGATCGAGACCTTGGTCCCGACGAGCGCGTTGATCAGCGTCGACTTCCCGACGTTGGGCCGCCCGACAACGGCTACGAAGCCGGACTTCATTTCGCCTTCCGCCGCCGCAGACCGGGACGGCGAACGCCGGCTGCCGTCCTCACCTCGGAAGGATCTTGACGCGGGCGACGCGGCGGCCCTGGACGCGGTCGGCGGTCAGGACGTAGTCGTCCAGCTCGAACGACTCGCCCTCGCGGGGAACGCGGCCGGCGAGACCGAGCACCAGGCCCCCCACGGTGTCCCACGCCTCGTCCGGGAGCCGGGTGTCGATCAGTTCCTCGAGGTCGTCCACGTTGAGCCGGGCGTCGACGAGGAAGCCGCCGGTCTCCAGCGGGGTGACCATGGGCTCCTCGACGTCGTACTCGTCGACGATTTCGCCGACCAGCTCTTCGATCAAGTCCTCGATGGTGACCAGCCCGGCCGTGCCGCCGAACTCGTCGACCACGATCGCCAGGTGGACCTGGTTGGCCTGCATCTCCCGCAACAGCTCGGAGATGCGCTTGGTCTCCGGCACGAAGTAGGCGCTGCGCATTAACCCGCCGACGGTCTCGTGGCTCCCGCCGGCCGCCAGCAGCGGCAGCAGATCCTTGGCGTAGAGGATGCCGACGATGTCGTCGACGCCCTCGCCGGTGACGGGGATGCGGGAGCGCCCGCCGTCGATGATCGGTGCCAGCACGTCGGCCGGAGTGGCGGTGGCCGGCACCACGAGCATGTCGGTGCGCGGGACCATGACCTCGCGGACCACGGCGTCGGTGAAGTCGAGGACCGAGGAGATCAGCGAGATCTCGGCCTCGTGGTCGTCGGATTCGCCGGGCTCGTCGACCTGCTCCTCATCGTCGGTGATGAGGTCTGCGGCCCGCTCGCCGACGTGTACCGCCCAGACCAGAAGGCGGCTCCCGCGATAGGCGAGCCGGCGCGGCCGCGCCCTTCCCCAGGCGCGCGGCAGGAGGTCGCCGACCAGCACCGCGACGACGGCGAGGACCACGAGCGCAACCAGCTCCACCCAGCCGTCGAGCAGTGCCGCGACGGCCCACGCTCCCGGCACCGCCGCCGCCACCAGCAGCAGTGAGTGCACGGCCCCGATGGCGGGCTGCAACGTGGCGCGGTCGTCGAGCAACTCGGCAACCAGCTCGGCGCGGGGGTGTCCTTCCGCGGCGTCGTGAAGCGCGTCGGCGCGGGGAGTCCGCACTAATGAGGCGCCAGCCGCTCGCAACGCAGCCGCCAGAGCGAGGAGGAACCCCGCCGCGATAAGAGCGACGAGCTTCATCGGGGGCGGGCTGCGAAGCCGGCCAGCAGGTCCCGTTCCCGGCTCTCCATGGCCTCGGCCTCGGCGTCCAGCTCGTGGTCGTAGCCGAGGAGGTGCAGGATCCCGTGGACCACCATCAACGCCATTTCCGTTTCGTAGGCTACACCTTCCCGTTCGGCCTGCCTCTTGACGTACGCGGGGCAGATGTAGACGTCGCCGAGGTTCACCGGCGGGCCGCCGGGAACGTCCGCAGGTGGGCGGCCCGGCTCGAGGTCCTCCAGCGGAAGTGCCAGTACGTCGGTGGCGCCCTCCCGCTGCAGGAACCGGCCGTTGATGCCGGCCATCTGGTCCTCGCCGACCAGCACCAGCCCCACCTCGGTGTCGTCAGGCAAGCCCTCGGCGACCAGCACGGACTCGGCCAGCGCCCGGAGCTCGGTGGCTGAGACCGGCTCGTCCTGCTCGTCGGCGAGGAAGACGTTCACAGCCGACCGGAGGCCACCTGCCCGGGGAAGCCGGGATACGGGATGCGGGTGTGGTAGTAGGCCAGCAGGGCGTCGACGAGTGCCTCCCTGACCTTGGTGAGCTCGCCGAACGTGAGCGCCGAATCGTCCAGCTGACCGTCCTCGACCTTCTCGTTTATCACCTGGTCGACCACCTTGCGAATGTTCGCGCTGGTGGGGTCCTCGTGCTGCACGAGCGAGCGGGTGGCGCCTTCGACCGAATCGGCGAGCATGAGGATCGCCATCTCCTTGCGCCGCGGCTTCTGGCCGTGGTGGCGGAAGAGGTTGGGGTCGACGCCCGGCTCGTCCTCGAGGGCGCGATGGTAGAAGTACCGCATGAGGCCGACGCCGTGGTGGGTGCGGATGCCGTCGGCGACCTCAGGCGTGATCCCGTACTGGCGGGCGAGCCGCAGCCCGTCGGACACGTGGCTGCGGATGATCTGTGCAGACTCCTCGGGCGTCATTTCGTCGTGGGGGTTGGAGACGCCGAACTGGTTCTCGATGAAGAACCGCGGCCGGACCGTCTTGCCGAGGTCGTGGTAGTAGGCGGCCGCCTGTGCGAGCAGGGGGTTGGCGCCGATGGCGCGGGCCGCCTTGCCGGCCAGCGTGCCGACCAGGATCGAATGGTTGAAGGTCCCCGGCGCCTCTTCCTCGATGAGCCGCAGGGCGGGGTGATTGCGGTCCGTCAGGTCGAGCAGGGTGAGCGTCGTCGTGAGGCCGAACAGGTTCTCGAAGAACGGCAGCACCCCCTGGGCT
Organism: uncultured Acidimicrobiia bacterium; assembly: GCA_964348465.1. GTDB lineage: Bacteria > Actinomycetota > Acidimicrobiia > Spongiisociales > JAOTWH01 > CAYGCW01. The sequence continues at coordinate 3,246 of CAYGCW010000148.1, forward strand.
GCGATGCCGGACGCCACCCCGGACGCGAAAGCGACGAGGGCGGCGATCAACGGCGCCCGCCACTCCGGCGTACCACCGTCGAAGAACCACGCGATGGCTGCTGCGAACGGCGCCAGCACCACCCCGCTCCACAGCACGGCCAGGCGGAGCTGGCGGCGGCTGGAGACCGCCGACACGAAGGGCACCGGAGCCATGGTGGCTCCGGCGGCGTAGATCGTGAGGCCGACGTCACCGGTGGCGAGGCCCGCGAACGTCGCCACCGGTATCGCGATGAGGGCGCCGGTTCGGGAGTCGAACAAGATTGCGGCCAGGAAGCCGAACATGGCCGCCGGCAGCACGAACCGGAGCTGGGCAGGATCATCGGGCAGGACCTCCGGGCTGCGGGCGGCGATGGCGGCCAGCACGATAAGCAGCCCGAACAGTCCCACCTGCTTCGGTCGCTGCCACTGCCGATGAGCCACCCGCCAAAGGAAGAACACCGACAGCAACACCGCCAGCGCTGCCACCGCCGCGAGCCCCTCGAGCCGGATGTCCTCTCCCGGCTGCAGGAGCCCGAGACGATCGATGGCGTCGATGTGCACCTGGGTCAACTTGTCGCCCGCGTTGACGATCGTCTCCCCAAGCACCAGGTCCCGTTGCACCGAAGGCACTGCGTCGGCGGCGGCCTGGCGCAGCTCGGACGTGAGGTCGCCGTCGATCCGCTTGTTGGCCTGGAGGAACGTCGCCACCAGTTCGGCGATCGAGAGCCGGGCGAGGTCGCGCGCCTCTGACGGCACCCGCGGCAACAGGACCGGCGGAGGCTGCGTGATCAACTCGCGCTGAACCTCGTCCAGCTCGGTGGCCAGGATGCCGTCGTTGCGCTGCAGCGTCTCCCTGGCGATCTCCAGAGCTTCCAGCTCGACGTCACCGAAGAAGCTGGCCTCGCCGGCAGCAATCCGATCCAGGTCGATGTTGTTGATGTCGAGCATCGCCTCTCGCACGGTTGACGGCACCTGCGGTGAGGTGAGTGCCAGCAACTCGCTCTGAGCGTCGCGCGGTCTCGGCGGCAGGGTGGTCGTAGTGGTGCTGGTGGTGGTGCTGGACGTGGTCGCCTGCTCCTCGTCGGGAGCGACCGGTTCTCCTTCCTGCGGCGCCGGCTCGGGCTGCTCCTCGGCGACCGTCGTTGGTGTGGTGTCCTCGGTCCCCTCGGCAGCACCGGGTTCGAGATTGGGGTCGGGCGGTTCCGGCTCGGCGGCGGCGCGGACCTCGGCGAGGAACTGCCGGATGTCGGCGAGCACCGCGTTGGTGACCTGCACATCGGTCGAGTACTGGGTCTCGACCTGGAGACGGGCTTCCTCACGGGCCCGCTCGGTCGCCTCGGGATCGGGTACCGAGATCGGCGCGGTCGCGAAGAAGGTCTGCGGAGATGCCTCCCCCACCTCGAGGGTCGGGGGCGGCTCGGCTCCGCTGCGCCCCACCACGAGGGCGACTGCGCTGAACACCACGGTCAGCGCGACGACGATGAGCCGCACCGCAGCGCCGACGCCGGCGTTCGACCTCATGGCGCGGCCGCCTCCTCCTCGAAGCGCCGGTAGGCCTCGACGATCGCCGCCACGATGCGGTGCCGCACCACGTCGCGCGCCGTCAGCTCCACGAACGCAACTCCGGTGATGCCTTCGAGCACCCGGGCGGCAGCCCGCAGCCCGGAGGCTCTTCCCTCCGGGAGGTCCACCTGGGTGACGTCGCCGGTGATCACCATCTTCGAGTTGAAGCCGAGCCGGGTGAGGAACATCTTCATCTGCTCGGGCGACGTGTTCTGGGCCTCGTCGAGGACCACGAACGCGTCGTTCAGAGTGCGACCCCGCATGTAGGCCAGCGGCGCGATCTCGATCGTGCCCCGCTCTATGAGACGCTGTGTCTCCTCCGGGCCGACCATCTCGTAGAGCGCGTCGTAGAGCGGACGCAGGTACGGGTCGACCTTGGCGGCGAGGTCGCCGGGGAGGAACCCGAGCCGCTCGCCCGCCTCGACGGCCGGCCGGGTCAAGATGATGCGGCTGACGGCACCGCTCTGGAGGGCCTCGACGGCGGCCGCCATGGCCAGGTACGTCTTGCCCGTCCCGGCCGGGCCGACCGAGAACACCAACGTGTTGTCACGGATGGCGTCGAGGTAGCTCTTCTGGCCCAGGGTCTTCGTGCGGACCACTTTGCCGCGGCCGACCTGGACCCCATCGGACAGGACTCCGGCCGGGCTGGGGATGTCCCGCTTCACGAGATCGATCACCCGCGTGACCCGGTCGGCGTCGAGCTGCTCCCCTTCCTGGACGAGGATCAGCATCTCCTCGAACACCGTCTTGACCGTGTCGGCCTGGCCCTCGGGAGCCCTGATCAGCAGCTCGTTGCCCCTGGCCACGAGGCGCGCGGCAGGGAACGCCTGCTCGACGAGGCGCATGTGACTGTCACGCTCTCCCAGCAGCTCCAACATGAGATGGTTGCTGGGGACGCGCAGCTGAAGTTCGGAAAGGGCGGCCTGGGTCACGGGGAGCACGCTCCTGAAGGGAGCACTTCCAACATCAGAGGTCGGAAGTATATCGGGAGGCCGGGCGAGAGCATGAACCTCCGCTCCCGGAGGCCCCCTACACGTCCGCGGTCAACCCCAGCTGGCTGAGCCGGTCCGCCAGGTTCTCCTCGCCCCGATCGAGCAGCAGAGCCAGTGTCCGCAGATCGTCGCGCCGGATCGTGAGCACCTTGCCGTTGAAGTCCTGGCGCATCATCTGGATCGCCCGCAGGAATCGCTCCAAGATGGCGGCGTCGGGGCCGGGCATGTTGTCGAGCGAGTTGAGGTCGATCGTGAGGCCGCCGGTCGGCAACGACGCGATCGGCATGTCCTTCTGGTCCTCCGGAGGCAGCATCTGGGTGATCGGGACTTGGAAGAACGCAGCGAGGCGGTGCAACCGCGGCAGCGACAGACTGCGTTCGCCGCGCTCGTATGCGCCGAGCACGGCGGCTTTGAACTCGCCCTCGGACACGCGCTGCACATCCTGCAGCGACATGCCCCGCTGCTTGCGAATCGCCCGTAGTCTGCTGCCTACGAGCTCGTTGTACGTCGGACTCATACCGGCTCCCTGACTCGGCCTCGCCCACTCCGTCTGCACCCTGAGCGCGCATTATAACGCGCTCCGCGTTCTCTATGATAGTCGGATCGCACCACCCTTTGCAGGATTTGACGTCGTCACCGGGGCGATGGGTAGCGGCCGACTGCCTGCAACACCAGAATCGCACCCACGACGGCGGCCGTTTCGACCCGCAGCACCCGGTCGCCGAGGGACATCGGGAACGCCCGGGACGGTGCCTCACCGGCGGCAAACCCGCCCTCGGGGCCGACGAGCAGCGTCACCGGACTGTTGGCCGCTGCTGGTGGCGAAGATCCGCCCGGATCGGCCACCCACAGTGTCCCCGGCAGAGCATCGGGACCCACCGGGCCGTCGATCGCCATGGTCTGCGCCCCCCGGCTCTGCTCCAGCGCCGCCGCCGCCCACGCCTTCGCCTTTGCCATCGAAGGTGGCTTGCTGTCACCGTGCGTGGTCGCAAGCCAGACGAGGCGGTCGACGCCCAGCTCGGCGGCCTTCTCGACCAGGAAACGGGCTCGCTCGGCGCGAGCCGGGGCGGCCACGGCCAAGGTCACGGCGGGCCGTGGTGCCGGTATCTCGGCCTCGTCGCCCCGCTCGACACCGTCCTCGGCCAGCCGGCCCAAGCCGACGGTGCCGGCGCCGTCGGTGTAGGAGATCGGGTCGCCCCGGCGACG
>CAYGCW010000149.1:0-6963 GCA_964348465.1 uncultured Acidimicrobiia bacterium
CCGCCGGCCCCGGCCTCCGTCGTCGTGGTGCTGGACGTGGTCGTGGACGACGTCGTGGTCGTGGTGGTTGGGGTGGTGGTGGTGGTCGACGAGGACGTCGGGGTGGTGCTGGATGGTGTCGTCGACGTGGTCGATGTCGACGACGAGCCCGACATGGTGGTCGTGGTGCTCGTGGTGGTCGTGCTGCTCGTCGGGGGCGGGGTCGGGGCCTCGCCGAGCTGCACGGTCACGGTGCTCCCGGGCGATGCGAAGCCGGTGGTGTGGGCGGCGACGAGCCCGTGGAGGCCCGACTCGATCGTCACCGGAACGGGCGCACCGAGGGCGAACACGAAGCCGGCCCCCTCCACGATGGCCTTGGCATCGGCGGCGGTCAGCCCTCCCAGCGGCGGGACCTTCACCGGGCAGGGACCGGATCGCTGGTGGTGGCCGCCGGGCAGCTCGCAGGGGTGCTTGAGGATGATGCGGGCGGCTCCGATGTAGCGCTCCCGCCACTCCTCGACCTTCTCCGGACGGCCGTCCGGATAGGTGATGATCCGCTTCACCGTGACCGAGAACCCGCCGGAGCCGCTCTGCTTGATCCTCTCGCTGCCCGGCTCGACGGAGGAATCGGCCTCGTAGCGCTCGACCGGATCGGTGGGGTTGTACCGGTCCGAGATGACGCTGTCGACATGGATTCCGCCGTTGTTGCCGAAGAACTTCACGGTGATCGACCGGTCGGTGTATTCGGTCTTGATGATCACCACTGCGTCGGTGTTGTTGCGGAACTTGAGGTCGGGCGCCGGCCACGAGATCGTGGCCTCGCGGCCCACCGGATAGCGGGAGATGTAGATGCTGTGCGGAGAGTGCTCCACGTCCTCGTAGCCGCCGAAGAACACGGCGTTGTAGAAGGTGGTGGCGAACTGGCTCACGCCGCCGCCGACATCGTCCACCAGCTCGCCGCCCTGGATCATCGGCGCCGGCACGAACCCCTTGTCGGTGGTGCGCCGGCCGACGAGCTGGTTCAGCGACAGAGTCTCGCCCGGCCAGACGATGGTGCCGTCGACGATGTCGGCGAAACGCTGGATGTTGGTGACCCGCCTCTCGCAACAGCTGTGCTTGGTGGTGAACTCCGAGACGAGGGTGATCGGCATCATCGCCTCCGCCTCCTCGGTGGTGAAGTCGGGCTCGACGCCCTCGACGAACGGGAACTCGCCCCTGCGGCTGGGGGACCTGGCGGCGGCCAGCAGCGCCTCGGTGACCTGGGCCGGGTCGAGGATCGTGCCGGAATGGCCGGGGAGCAACGTCACCGTGTCGTCGGCGTTGACGCGGAACGACGCGTCGCCCGGAGGCAGGATCAGGTCCTCGCGGATCGGCGCGAGGATGCGCTCGACCTCGCCCCGGTCGAGCGTCAGTTCGATACGGGCTTCCGAGTTCTCCTTGACCTCGCTGCGGAAAGCGGCGGCGAGCTGCTCCCGGGTGAAGGTGACCTCGATCTGCGGACTCTCGCGCTCGAGGACCACCGGTCCGGCGAGGATCAGATTGGCTTCCTCGACGGCGGCATCCACGTCGGCCGGCGTCAGCGTGGGCTGAACCACCGTTATCGGGATCGTGACGATGGGCCTGACCAGCGACCGCATCGTGTCCCGCACCAACCGCTCGGCCGCAGCCCGGTCGATGGCCCGACCCGCGACCGGGTAGACCGGCACGGCCCGGTTGTCCCTGATCTCGACTCCGCCCTCCGAGACGCGCGCCGCCACCGCCTCGTCCTCCCAGCGGGCGACCACGGCCTCGACCGACGCGCCGTCGACGGAGGTCGAGAGCTGGAGGTCGACCGTGGAACCGCGCAGGTGGCTGAACCACCACACGAACTGAGACGGCAGGCTGCCGGAGCGGCCCTCCGCCATCGCCGCCGCCACGACCGCGTCGGCGTCGATGTCGAAACCGACGTCGGACGGCAGCAGCGAGAAGGAGGTGCCGTCGACGTCGAAGAACGCCGGCTCGGCGGCGAGCTCGGCCTCCATCGTGAGGAGGGCGCGTCGGGCCGTCGCCTCGTCCATCCCGTCGAGAGAGAGGCCGTTCACGTCGACGTTGCGGAGCACCTGCCCGCGGTGGGCGGCCCTGTCGAATCCGAAGACGACGAGCGCCATCAGGACCAGGGCTACGGGCACGGCTGCTGCCGCGATGAGCGCGTTGCGAGCGTGGCGCGACATGGGAGGAACGGGGGTCGTGAGCAGGTTCGAACCGGGATTGTAGCGGGGCCCCGTAGTTGACAGATGAATCCCCGAGCGGCGGCGACGCGATTCCTACGATGGGGAAGGTGATCAGGTTCCCGCCGGTCGCCCCCGGCGACGACATCGAAATCTCGGCGACAACCTACGCGGTGTACCGGCGCTGCCCCGAGCAGGCGGCGGCCCGGCTGCGGGGTGAGTTCGGCCCGGACTCACCGCGCTCGTTCGTCGGTGGGCTGGGTCACCGCGTGTTCGCCCGCCATCTCACGAGCGGGCCCATCTCCGACGGCGACTTCGAGCAGGTGTGCCGTGAGGAGATCGGCGCCGGAATGAACGTGAAGATGGCGTCGCTCGGAGTGCGCCCCTCGCAGCTCGCCGGGTACATCCGCGAGGTCGGGGCCCTGTACACCCGCTTCAAAGCCATGGCCTTCGCGGAGTTTCGCTCCGCCGAAGTGGAGCTCGCAGCCAGCCCGGCGCCCGGGGTACGCCTCAAAGGCGCCGTCGACGCGGTCTTCGACGAGGACGGCGGGGCGCGCCTCGTGGACTGGAAGACTGGCGGCATCGCCAACGACGCCCACCACCAGCTGGCGTTCTATGCGCTTCTGTGGGCGCTGGCGCGCAACGAGCTGCCCGCCAGGGTCGAGGCCGTGTCGGTCGCCACCGGCCAGCGGACCGAGGGTCCGGTAGCTGCCGGCGAGTTGAGCGAGACGGCGGGGATGGTGGCGGCGATGATCGACGCGCTACGAGCGGGTTGGGCCGCCGGCACCGATCAGCCTCGCCACGCCGGGCCGTGGTGCCGGTACTGCCCGGTGCTGGAGGCCTGCCCGGAAGGCGAGGCCGCCGTCACCGTGCTGAACAGGAGTTGACGATCGTCTTCCCCCAGCATCGGTTCGGAGACCTCGCCTGCGGGCGCCGGCCGGATCAGCCGGTGAGCTCGTAGCGGACGTTGACCGTGACCGTCACCGCCAGGGAGCCGGTCTGGATCGGGACCGACGCTGCGGCGAACTCGGCGCGGGCGTCGGCTGCGAACGGGGTCACCGGTGGCGGAGTGCCGAAGCTCTCGATGATCTCAACGGGAGCGCCCAGTTCCACGCCCGCCAAACCGGCGAGCTGCTGCGCCTTGGCTTCGGCGTCGGCCCAGGCGGCTGCGCGGGCGGCGGCCACGAGACCCTGGTTGTCCTCCAGGCTGAACGAGAGGCCGTGAACCTGCACGTCGTCGCCGCCGGCGCTGGTGATGCGGCCGATGATCTCGCCGGCCTTGTCCAGGGCGCGGATCTTCACCTCGAGGCTGTTGTTGACCCGGTACCCGCGCAGCGTCTGCCGCTCGCCTTGGTAGTCCCACTCGGGGAAGATCGAGTAGTCGATCGTCCGGACGTCCTCCTCGGGGATGTCCTCGGCGGCAACGGCGTCGATCAGGTCCTGCGCCAGCCGGGCGGCATCCTGCACCGCAGCGTCGACCGTGTCGCGGAGCACCGAGACCCCGACGTTGACCGTCAACGTGTCGGGGGTGCCCGTCACGCGGCCTTCGCCCGAAACCGAGATGCCTGGCACGCGATCTCCTTCGCCTGCGGCCGTGTCCGAGGCGTCGCCGCAGGCCGCCACCAGCAAGAGGGCGGCGAGGGCGGCGCCGATGATGAGCTTACGGTTCATGACTTCCTCCTGTTTCGTCGATTGGACGCCGCCGGCCGATCCGGCGGTTTCCGGCTTCGCTAGCCTCGCCGCCCCATGAGCCGGATCCTGCTGGCGCTGCACGCCCACCCCGACGACGAGAGCTCCAAGGGAGCCGCCACCGTGGCGCGCTATGCGGATGAGGGAGTGCGGACCGTGCTGGTCACAGCCACCGGTGGCGAGGCCGGCGACATCCTCAATCCGGCGATGAACCGGCCGGATGTGAAGGAGCGGCTCGCCGAGTTGCGGCAGGCGGAGCTCGAGGAGGCCGTGCGCATCATCGGCTACGACCGGCTGGTGCTGCTCGGATATCGCGACTCGGGCATGCCGGGCAGCGACCACAACGCCCATCCGGACGCCTTCGCCAACGTACCGTTCGACGAGGCGTTGGCGGCTGTGGTTGCGCTGGTACGGGAGGAGCGGCCCCAGGTGATGCTCGGGTACGACGAGCACCGCCGCTACCCACATCCCGACCACTTGCGGGTGCACGACCTCAGCCTGGCGGCGTTCGAAGCCGCGGCCGACCCGGCGCTGTTCCCGGAGGCCGGGCCGCCGTGGGAGGTAGAGCGTCTCTATGCGCCCTTCTTCACGAGGGCGCGGCTGCTGGCTCTCCACGAGGCAATGCTGGCGCGGACCGGCGCGTCGCCGTTGGAGGCGTGGCTGGAGCGACGCGGCGCCGAGCCCGACCCGGAGCCGATCGTCAGCGTGCCCGTGGGTGGCCACCTCGACCGGGCCCGAGATGCACTGCGGTCCCACCGCACGCAGGTCGATCCCGAAGGTGCATGGTTCCAGGTGCCCGCGGAACTGGTCCGCGAGGTCTACCCCTACGAGGACTTCGTCCTGATGGCGTCCCGCCGCGGACCCGTCGTTCCCGGACCGGGCGAGCTCTTCACCGGTTAAGTACCGGCGCCGCGGTGTCGATCTCGTTCGTGGACCCGGCGTGAGATGCCGGGGCACGGCGGACATGAAAACGACACGCAGCATCTACGGCGTCTTTGCGGGCGGCGGGGTCAAAGGAATCGCCCTCGCCGGGGCGGCGGCCGCCGCAATGGAGCGCGGCTACCGATTCGAGCGGGTCGTCGGCACCTCTTCGGGAGCGCTGGTGGCGTCGTTGATCGCCGCCGGCTACGGGCCCGACGAGTTGCGGGAGGGCGTCGTGCGCATCCCGTGGCCTGACCTCGCCGACCCCGTCCCCGGCGCCCGGGTTCCCATGATCGGCAAGCACGTGGCCCTCATCACGTCCCGGGGCCTCAACCGGGGCGATCGGCTCGAGCGCACGTGGCGGGCGCTGCTTCGCATGAAGGGAATACGGCGTTTCGGCGATCTCCCCCCGGACACGCTGCGGATCGTGGCCACCGACATCACCCACCGGCGGGGCGTGGTGCTCCCCGACGACCTGATGATCTACGGCCACCGCCCCGAGCACTTCTCGGTAGCCCGCGCCGCCCGAATGTCGGCCGCGGCACCGTTCTTCTTCCAGCCGGTCCCGCTCACCGACCTGCGGCGCCAGGACGTCGCCCTCATGGCGGACGGCGCGCTCGCCGCCAACTTCCCACTCCGCATCGCCGAGTGGGACGGACGCTGCCCGGTGGTGGGCTTCCGGTTCGCGGCCGGCGGCCACAGCCATGCGACGGTCAGCGGCCCGGCGTCGCTGGCTACTGCCGTGATCTCGGCGGCCATCGGCGCCGCCGGCACGCTGGACAGTCCGTTGCTGCACCGAGCCGCAGTCGTCGAGATCGAGGTCGACCACGACCCGCTCGACTTCGACGTCTCGCCGGACATGGCCAGGGAGCTGTTCGACGCCGGCCACGTAACCGGCACCGAGTTCTTCCGCGGCACTGCCGGCCGTCGACTCGCAGGCGGCGAGCTCGACGCGGCGGCCACCGCCTGACCTCGTCCGTCGCAGTCCGGACGGTCAGGCCACCCGGCGGGCCGCATCCTCTCCCGACGCCGTGCTCCGGACCTCTCGCACCACGTCCTCGACGACCTCCAGCATCTCGCCCCGCATCGCCTCGAGCTGCTCGCGGACTGCTTCGACCGACGACTTGACGTCGCTCAGCGCCCGGCGGCTGGCGGAGAAGCGCTGCGCCATGGCCCGCAGCCGCTCCATACGGTCGACCAGGGCAGCCGCGTCCAGCTCTTCCCGAGACCCGGACCCACCGGCCAGCACGGCCTGTGCCCACCGCAGCGCCACGCCGAGGAGCACCCCGTCGCCCTCGTCGACGATCAGCACGCGGCTGCCGTAGGCGCCGAACGCCCCCACCTCGCCCGGGAAAGCGTCGCCGGCCGACACGCAGATCCCGAACTCGGCGTCCCGGTTGGCCATGGCGCGGTCGAGCTCCTCGAGGATGCCGTGTCGGCCGGTGAGAGCGATCCGGGCGGTGTTCTTCGCCTCGACCACGATGCGGCGGCCGCCGGGGAGCTCGATCACGAAGTCGCCCACCACCGACTCCGGTCCGAGCCGGCCGGGGTCGCGGCCCAGGCGCTCCACCAGCGCTCCCCACGGGCGGCCCGCCTCTCGCAGCAGCTCCTCGACGACGTCTTCGAACTCGACGCCCTTGGCGGTGCCCCGCTCTGCTTCGACGGCCCGCCCCGCCTCGCGCATGACGGCGTCGCGCAGCTCGCAGAGCCGCTCGTCGATCGACTGCGCGAGCCGCCCGAGGGCCGAGCCATCGGCCTCCGGGTCGAGCGCGTCCCGCAGTCTGGTCTCCAGCATGCCCTGCGGCCCCAGCAGGGCGGCCAGCTCACCGATGAAGCGGCCGGTATGGGTGCCGCTGGAGGCGGGGTCGAGGCGGGCCAGCAGGTCGTCGCGAGCGGCCGCGAACTCCCCCAGCGTCTTGCCGACCAGCGACGTCCGCAGGTCGGGGTCGAAGTGCTCGGCGAAGGCCATGCGGGCCGACTCGATCGCCTCGGCAGTGCAAGCTCTGGCCTCGGCGGCCACTGCGTCGAGCGTGGCGCGGACCCGGCCGTCGAGCTGGTCGATGTCGAGGCCGAGACCCATGTCGACGAGCCCTCTGGCTCCGACGGCCAGCGCCCGGCGCACCAGGTCGGCCCATTGCTCGGGCGGACGCCGGTCGAGCAGCTCGGC
>CAYGCW010000150.1:0-6922 GCA_964348465.1 uncultured Acidimicrobiia bacterium
GTACATGCAGGCGCCGTCGCCTGCGCTCGCCGAAGGGCCCGGGGCGGCGACCGCTCGCCCTGAGCCGTCGGCGCCGGTGCGCTTCGCGCTGGTGGTGGCCACCGCCGTGACGATCGCGTTCGGGGTCGTTCCCTGGGCGCTGCTGCGGGTGGCAGCCGATGCGCTCCCGCTCTAGGCGGGCGCGCCGTTTCGTCGCCCTGGCTCTCGTCGGGGCCGTCGTCGTTCCGCTGCCCCGGCTCGTGCCGACGCTGGCGCAGGCCACGACCGTCATCATCCAGGACGGGACCGTGCAAGAGGAGGACCTGTACGCGTTCGGCAGCCGGGTCCTCATCGAGGGCGTGGTCGAGGGCGACCTGGTGGTCGCCGCCCGTTCGGTGGTCGTGTCGGGGCGGGTGGACGGCGACGTCACCGGCGTCGTGTGGGACGACGTCGTCGTCACCGGAGAGGTGGCCGGTTCGGTACGCGTCGCGGCGCGGAACGTGGACGTGGCCGGCCGGGTGGGCGACGACCTGGCGGCGTTGGCATGGTCGGTGGACGTGGCCGGCGCCGTGGGCAGGGACGTCATCGCTTCGACCGGCGGCCTCGGGGTGGCCGGAAGCGTCGGCCGGGACGTACGGGGGCAGATGGGCAGCCTGAGGGTGGCCGGCGAGGTCAACCGGTCGCTCGAGGTGGCGGTGCGGTCGCTCGCTCTCGGGGCGGGAGCCCGGGTTGGCGGGGACGTCTCCTATCGCTCCCACGCTGAGGCCGGGGTGGCGCCGGACGCCGAGGTCGCCGGGCAGTTCTTCCGCCGTGAGCCGCGCGCCCAGCTCTGGACTCGCGCCTTTCGGCGGGCGACCGGGCTGCTGAGCTTCTACGGCTTCGTCGTGGCCGGTATCGCCGCGGCGTGGGTGTTCCGGCGTTCCTGGCCCGCCGCGGTGCAGGCGGTGGCGGCGCGGCCGTGGCGCTCCCTCGCCGTTGGGCTCGGCTTCATGGTGCTGGCGCCGCCGGCCGCCGTCTTGCTCGGGTCCAGCGTCGTGGGCTTGCCGCTGGCGCTGGGCATCGCCGCCGTGTGGTTGGCGGCGTTCGTGCTCGGGCCGGTCCCGGCACTCGCCGCCGCCGGCCGGCGTCTCGTGAGGGGCCGTGGCGGCGCTTTGGGCGGGTTTCTGGCGGCCGCCGTGGTGTGGCGGCTGGCGATCTGGCTGCTGCCCGCGGGCGGTGCAATCCTCTACCTGGGTGTGGTCGCCTGGGGAGCCGGTGGGTGGTTGCTCGGTGCGCGCCGCGTCCGCGCCGAGCTGCCGGGACCCGAAGACGACCCGTTTGCGCTTCCGCCTCCCGCACCGGAACCGGTTCCCGCCGGCTGGCAGCCGCCGCTTGCGCCGGCCCCCGCCGCCGACGGGGATCCCGCAGCCCGCCCCGGGCTCGGCGACGACGGCTAGCCTGGAACCGCTATCACAAGGGGGAAAGGGATGGGAACGCGGTGGCCGGCCGCTGCCCTCGCGGTTGTCGCTACGGCGCTCGTGCTCGCAGGGTGTGGGGGCAACAGCACGACTACGACGGTCCCCAAGGCGCGCACGTGCGAGGAGCTCGCGGAAGAGGGTGTCCAGCTCCTCAGCCTCACATTCGCCGAGATCGACCGGCTCGAAGCCGAAGGCAACGCGTTCGAGACCGTTCCTCCGGTGCTGGAGGCCTTCCGAGAGGAGACTGCCCGCAAACTGGCCCGCCAGACCGAGCTGGAGTGCAAACCCGAGAACATCGACGCCTACTTCTGTGCCAACGTCGACCGGCTCGACCCCAAGCTGCCCATCGCGGCAGAGATGCTGGCGGAGACGGTCCAGGCGACGTGCTGAGCTCGCCCCCAGCCGCCCGATCGGGCAGCCCGCTGCCCCAATTGCTAGGTTGGGACGCGACGGGGGGAGGTGGCCACAAATGAGGTCGATCGCAGTCACCCTGCTGGAGGAGCGGGAGGTGCTGCGGCGCGGGATGGTCGCCTGCCTGGCTGAAGATCCGCTCATCACCGTGGTCGAAGACGACGCCGACAACATCGACGTGGCCGTGGTGTCCGAGGCGGTGGCAAGGGGGCGACCTCCGCCGTACCCGATGGTCGTGTGCCACGGCCCGGCGCCGCCCGCCCCCGACAGCTTCCCCAACGCCTTCGGCTTCCTGCGCCGCGACTCGCTCACCGCCGCCCAGCTCATCGGGGCCGTGCGGGCGGCCGCCGCCGGCCTTCGCTTCGAGGCGGCTTCGGCCGACGGCGACGGCCTCGGCGGGAGAAGCAGGGACATCCTCAGGATGCTGGCGGAAGGCGCCGGCACCGACGAGATCGCGGCCGCCCTCGGCTGCTCGCCGCGCACCGTCAAATCCGACCTTGCTCGCGCCCGGCGAGTGCTGGGCGCTCGCAGCCGCACCCAAGCGGTGGCCGAGGCGGTGCGAAGGAGCCTGATATGAGGGCAGGGTCAGGGGATCTGGACCGTCACCTGTCCGGCGAAGTTCACGCTGATCACGCCGGCGTAGGCGCAGAAGCATTTCGAGGCGTTGTTGAGCGCCGGCATGTTGGCGATGAGCACCGTCGGCGAGCCGGGGGCCCACGGGGCCGGGATGACCGGCGTGCAGGGCATGGGGGTCAGCACACCCATGGCGGCTGCGGTGGCCGACGCCACAGCAGGATTGGCGAGCGACTGGCACATTGCGAACGGCGGGATGTTCACGAACGGCTTGTTGTCCATGATGTTGGCGGCCGGCGGGCCGGCCCCCATCGTCTTGTTGGTCGGCAGCACGTTCAGCGTGGAGGGCGCCATCCCGAAGCTGCACATCATGACGGCGCCGGAAACGACCTGTTGTCCCATCGCTGTGCCTCCCCCGCGGGCTCCACCCCACGCTACCGCACGGTGGGCGAAGCCGCAGCCGTTGCCCGATCGGGAAACACGCCGGCGACGGGAAGGGGCGCGTCGTGATCGAGCCGACCCCGAATTCCGCCGCTGCGGGAGGGGAGCGGGTCTGGATCGATGATCGTCACCCGATCTTCCGGCAGGGGGTCATGGCGATACTGGCGCACGAGGGGTACGCCCTCGTGGGCGAGAGCGCCAACCTCCATCCCGAGCCGGACGCCGACGAAGTCGACATCCTGATCTTCGAGGCCAGCTCCCACACCCTCCAGCGGGCGCTCAAGCTTCGCAACGGTGGCGCGCTGCGCCTCGTCGCCACCGTCCACGCGGTCAACGAACGCCTGGTGGCCGACGCCATCCAGGGCGGTGCCGCCGCGGTGCTGCTGCGCGCCGAGCTGGGGCCGCGCACCCTCGTGGGCTGCCTGCGGGCGGTGGCGGGAGGGAACACCGCGCTACCGGCCGATCTGCTGCCGAGGATCATCGAGCGAGCCGCCGCCAACGGGGGCGGCGGGCCCGCCAGCCTCACCGAGCGGGAGCTGGCCGTCCTCAGACTTCTCGCCGAGGGCGAGGACACGCGGGAGATCGCCTCGCAGCTGTCGTATTCGGAGCGTACGGTCAAGAACATCGTCCATGACGTGTTGATGAAGATGAACTGCCGCAACCGGGTGCAGGCCGTGGCTCAGGCCACCCGTCAGGGACTGATCTGATGGCGCCGCACGCACGACAAGAGGCTGAAATCCCGGCCACGGGGCCCGTCGAGCCCTGGATTGCCTTCGCCGACGCGATCTTGCGCATGGAGGCCCTGGTGGTGCGCCTCGAGCAAGGCGAGCCGCCCCGCGATTTCGCAGGCCTCTACATCAGCGACGAGGAGGTGGCCCGCCTCCTCGCCGAGCTGCCGGGCGTCCCCGGGCCGAGCGCGGCCGCCGTCGCCGCCGTGCGAGACAGCGTCCAGCCTGCCGTGGAGATCGCCCGCGAAGCGCTCCGGGCCTCGCTCGAGGAGGTCACTTCGCTGTTCGCGGCGATCGGCGCCAACGCCCGGCTGTCCCTCGAGGAGGCGGAGGTGTTCGCGCTGCTGGCCGCCGTCGATCTCGAGCCACGCCGGCAGCGGCTGATCGCCTACGCCCAGGACAACGTCACGCTCAACCGCCCGACGCTCGCCTCGCTGCGGCGGATGTTCCCCGAGCCGCACCCGGGCCCGCTCGCCGTCGCATCCGATTCCCGGCTGCGGCGGGCGGCGCTCGTTCAGGTGCCCGACGAAGGACCCTGGGGGCTGCGGCAGGCGTCGGTCGCCGCACCGGTCGTGTGGGCGCTGGCGGGCGACTCCTCCCTGGACCCCGACCTGCCGCCCGGGGTGCGGCTGGTGGCCGGTGCGACCGAAACGACCCAGGCCGGCGGCATGCTCCTGGTGACCGGAGGCGACCGGGTGAGCCGGCTTCGGGCCGCGCGCGGCGAAGCCGGCGACGCCGCCTTCCTCATCACCCCTCTTCCCGACGAGCCGGGTGGTTGGGAGGCGGTGATCAGGGAGTGCACCGTTGCCGGCCTGACCCCGGTCCTCGAGCTGACGGGGGAGGGCCTCCCGGCAACGGCCCGCCGGTGGCTCGAGCGAGCCGACCACCTCGGCTGGGTCATCTCGGCGCAGGCCGACCTCACGGTCGAGTCGCTGCCGGAACGGCCGTGGCGGGAGATCCGCATCGACGAGCAGGAGGCCACCAACGAGGAGTGGCAGGCCGTCCTCGGCACCGACCGCACCGGCGGGCATCGCCTCGATCGGGAGCAGCTTCGCCTGGCGGCTCTTGCGTACCACGGAGTGGGCGGCGACGTGAATGCTGCGGTGCGGCGGGTCGCCAGCGGCCATCTCGACAGCCTGGCGCGGCGGGTACGGCCGCGGCGGAACTGGGACGACCTCGTGCTACCGGCCGAACAGACGGCCCAGCTCACGGAACTGGTCGCCCGCTACCGCCACCGCGACACCGTGTTCGATTCGTGGGGGTTCCGCGCGATCCCCAGCGCCGGTCTCGTCGCTCTGTTCTCCGGACAGTCGGGCACGGGCAAGACGCTCACGGCCGAGATCATCGCAGGCGACCTGGGACTCGACCTGTACAAGATCGACCTGTCCTCGGTGGTCAGCAAGTACATCGGGGAGACCGAGAAGAACCTCGAGGCGATCTTCAGCGCGGCGGCGGCGGGCAACCTGGTTCTGTTCTTCGACGAGGCCGACTCGCTGTTCGGCAAGCGCTCCGAGGTCGGAGACGCCCACGACCGCTACGCCAACATCGAGGTCTCGTACCTGCTGCAGCGCATCGAGGCCTACGACGGCTTCGTGGTCCTGGCGACCAACTTCCAGAAGAACATCGATCAGGCATTCCTGCGGCGCATCCACGTCGCCGTCGAGTTCCCGATGCCCGAGGAGCGGGAGCGGAGAGCGATCTGGGCCCTCTCGTTCCCGGCCGGCTCGCCGACGTCGGACATCGATCTCGACTTCCTCGCTCGCCAGTTCAAGGTGGCCGGCGGCTCCATCCGCAACTCCGCCCTGAATGCCGCGTTCCTGGCCGCCGAGGAGGAGAGCCCGATCACGATGGAACTCGTGATGCTCGGCCTCAAGCGGGAGTTCCAGAAGCTCGGCCGGCTGAGGACGGAAACGGAATTCGACCGCTACTTCGATCTCGTGAAGGGAGACTCCGATGCTTCAGCAACTGGATGAGAGCCTGGAGTCGTTCCTCCGGGCCGAAGTGCCGCTCTCCCGCGACGAGGTCGACGTCGCCTTCGAGGCACCGGACCCCGACTGGGGCGCCGGCATCACCAAGCCCACCATCAACCTCTACCTGTGGGACATCCGCCGCAGCGCCACCCAGTCCGAGGCCGGCAAGATGCTGCGGGAGCGCAACGGAGAGAAGGTGTGGGTCGATCCGCTGCCGAGGGTGTCGTTCCGCTACATGGTCACCGCGTGGGCCAACGAGGTGCGTGACGAGCACCAGCTTCTCGGGGCGATCATGACCACGCTGCTGCCGACCGTCGTGATTCCTGAAGACCACCTGAAGGGGTCGCTGCGCGCCCTGCGCCCTCAGCCGATGCTGGCCATCTCGGGTCATGACAGCACCGACTTCACCGAGTTCTGGTCGGCGCTCGAAGGCAAGCTGAAGCCGGGGCTGGACCTGGTGATCACGGCCACGATCGACGCGGCCATGATCAAGGAAGCCGGCCCGCCCACGGAGGGCCTGGAGTTGGCCTTCGACGACAAGGACCGGGGCGGCAAGGCCAGCGGGCGCCGAATCGTGATGGGCCGGGTGGCCGATCCTGCGGGCGCCGGCGTCGTCGTGCTGGGGCCGCGGGGCTCGGCGGTGGTCAACGCCGACGGGACGTTCGCCATCGCGGCGCACCCCGGCGACGAGCTGATCGTCGAGCTGCCCGAGCCACGGCGCGTGCGGGTCCCGGAGTCGGGGCAAGTAGTCGTCGACTGAGGGCGCGCTACCGGCCGTCCGCCTCGTCCCGGTCGCGTTGGACGCGGGCCCCGCCCTGCTGCACCACGTGGGTCAACTCGTGGGCGAGCAGCTCCTGGCCTCCGCGTGAACCCGGGTCGTAGTCGCCCTTGCGGAAGAAGATGTCGGAGCCGGTGGTGAACGCTCGCGCCTGGAGCGACTCGTTGAGGCTGTGGGATGAGGCGTTGTCGTGTACCCGCACGCCGGAGAAGTCGGCCTGGAACGCCCCCTCCATCTGCCGCCGGAGGCCTTCGGTGATCGGCTTGCCGCCCCCTCGCGCTGCGTTGATCTCGCTCTCCGAGGCGGTGTCGAGCGGCCCGCCCTCGAGCCCGACGACGCGCCGAACGGGCTTCATCATCACGGGCTCTTCTTCCTCTTCTTCTTGGCGCCGGGCGGTGTCGAGGCGCTTCATGAGGAGCTCTTCCTCTTCCTGCCGCTGGGCGGTGTCGAGGCGCTTGGCGAGCAGCTCTTCTTCCTCATCGGGTTGGGGCGGATGGGGGGGGTGGCCGCTCATCTGGACCGGCTCTTCCTCTTCTTCTTGGCGCTGGGCGGTGTCGAGGCGCTTCATGAGGAGCTCTTCTTCTT
>CAYGCW010000151.1:0-5568 GCA_964348465.1 uncultured Acidimicrobiia bacterium
CCGCCGAGCAGGGCTCGGTGGGACGCCGGATCAAGCTGCTCACGGACGGCGGCGTCGACGTGGCGGTGGAGTTCGTGGGCAGGGCCGCCAGCCTGGACGGCGCGATCAAGTCGCTGCGTCCCGGAGGAGTGGCCGTTGCCGTGGGCGTCGGCAACGAACCGCTCGCCACGCTGCCCAATGTCCTGTGGGTCACCCACGAATACGAGCTGCGCGGCTCCTTCGGCGGCCTGCCCGGGGACGCCGAGACCGTCCTCGGCTGGCTGTCCGCCGGCGAGCTGGAGCCCCCGCCGTTGGAGCGGATCGGCCTCGAGGACGCCGCCCGACGGATCGCCGCCCGCGCCGCCGGAGCCGAGGAGGGTGGCGACCGCCTGGTCGTGGTCCCATGAGAGAGACTCCCGCCCTGGCCGGGACCCGCCGCTGGCTGCCGCTGCTCGTAGCGGTCGCAGCCGTCGGCGCCGTCCTGGCGATCCTGCCGCTGATCTCTCCGGGCGGCTCGACCACGACGACGGTCACGACCGCTCCCCCGACCGGGTTGTCGGAACGGCCGCCGTTCGGCCAGCCGCTGCTGGGCGCCGTGGCCTACCTCGGCGCCGACCGGGTGCTCAACCTGGTCGATCTGGGCACGGGCACGTCGCTCGGTTCCAAGGGCGTCGACGGCGACCGGAGGCCGGCGGCGGCGTCGAGCACATCGGCCTTCGTCGGCAACCTGCCTGCCGGCATCATCAGCGGCAACTGGGACAGCTGGCGAACCTTGCCCTGGGCGGGAACCGAGTATGCCGACGTCGCCCGCGGCCATGCCATCACCTACTCGCGGCAGCTCGACGCCCTGGCGGTGGCGATGGCGCCGCTGCCGAGCGGCGCCAACGGTGTCTTGATCGTCGGTCCCGCCGGGACCTGGGAGGCTGCCGCCTCCTCGGGTGCCTGGGACTTCCCCACGTGGATGGGCGACGACGTCCTGACTCGCGAATCCACAGGCGACGACATCAACTGGTGGCTGCTCGACGGGCGGGAGCGGTCCCCGCTGCGCCCGGTCGCCCTGCCTCGCGACTTCGTCCCCATCGCCGGGGCGCCCGGGCTGGTGATGGGCCGCAGCGGCGAGGAGGGCGTGATCGTCGACCTGGACCGCGGGGAGACGTCCCGGCTGACCGGCGGCTGGAGCTGGGCCGCCGAGTGGCAACCCGGCGCCGACGCCCCGATCCTGGCCACGATCGGGGGGGACCCGCCGGCGCTCATCGGCTACAACGCCCGCGGCACGTTCGAATGGTCGTGGCCCGTCGGCGACACCGCCACCCGGTTCCGCGGCGGGGTGTCGTGGTCGCCCGATGGCGAGTTCGTCGTCGCCACCGGCGGGGGCGGTCTCATGGCGTTCACCGACTTCGGGGGGACGATCGGCACCCTGGACCGGAGCCTCCCGCCTCCGGAGATCAGCGACGCCGGGTTCGTGGTCGTGGTGGCAACGCCCGGCTAGGAGCCCGACACGCGCCGCCGCACCGCCGCCACCAGCGGCCGGTCCAGCGGCTGGACGTGGTCGAGGTCGTCGTCGACGGCGAACCAGACCAGCTCCGAGAGCTCGCCGTCGGCGGGGTGCGGATCGCCTTCGATCGCCCGCGCGAGGAAGACCACAGCGACCACGTAGACCTGGTCGCCGTTGGCGTACGTCGTGAACTGGCCGGGACCGGACTCGATGGCGACCAGCTCCAGATCGCCGGCCGTGACACCGGCCTCCTCGAGCAGCTCGCGTCTGGCCGCCTCCTCGAGGGTCTCGCCCGGCTCCATGTAGCCGCCGGGGACCGACAGGAGCCCGTTGTCCACCCTCCGTCCCAGCAGGAGCCGGCCGCCATCGTCCGCCACCACGACCCCGGCCGCCGGCAGGATGAGCGGCCGGGTGCCCACCAGCGCCCGCAGTTCCTCGACGTAGCCCACCGGCGCACCCTACCGGCCGCAGGCGCCGCCGGTGACGCGGGCCAGGCCCGGCTCCGACAGCGGGTCGGGAGCCCCGGTGGCGGTGAACGCACCCTCGTCGGAGGCCACGACCTCGGCCCTGGCGCCGTCGACTGCGACCACGGTGCGCCGCCAGGTCACGACGCCCTCGCTGGTGCTGCCCTCGACGACGGCGACGAGAGGCACCTCGGGACATCCGTAGGCCAGGAAGCCGTCCGGCGACAGGCCCTCCCACAGGGAGAGCCGGGTGCCGTCGGCGAACGTCACGTATTCGAGGCCTTCGGTGGTGAGCACGACCACGTCGGCCCCCCGCCCCCACGCCGTCGTGCCTCCGGTCAGGATCTCGTCCCGGCCGTCGTCATGGAAGTCGACCGCAGCGAGTACCTCACCCATGCCGGAGGCCTCGACCCGTGCTGCGCCGCCGGCGCCTCGACAGACCACCAGGTGGAGCGTGACGGAGTCGAAGTACGCCGTGTCGGCGATCCCGTCGCCGTCGAACTCCCCTGCGATCGTCGACGCCTGGGCCGAGGCCGGGCAGCCGCCGCCCGGCGCAGTCGTCGGAGCGGGGGTGCCGGCCGGCGGTGCCGGTCCCGTCGTGGGCGGCGGGACCGCGGTGGCAGGCACCGCGGCGCTTGTCGCGGTCGGGCGAGACGCCGGGACGCTCGTCGGGGCCCCGGCCGAGGTCGTGACCTGGGATGAAGTGCAGGCGGCCAGCAGGGCGGCGACTGCGACCATCGACGCCGGCCGGGCTGTGCGCGCCATGCTCTACAACGCCCCGGCCAGCATGGTGACGGCCTCGTCGGAGGTCGAGGCGTGCGGCGCCACTCGCAGCCAGCCGGCTCGCTCCGACAGCGCGAGGCCCGCCGTCCTGAGGCGCTCGGCGGTGGCCGCAGAGTCCTCGTGGGGAAGCCGGAACGACAGGATCCCGGCCCGCTCGCCGTCCTCACGCCACGGCGCCAGCACCTCGGCCCCGGCGGCGCGCACGACCTCCTCGAGCGCCGGGGCGAGATCGAGGATCCGCCGCTCCACCACGTCGATCCCGGCCTCCGCCACAACCTCGACCGCAGCCGCGGCTGCGACCGCGCCGAACACGACCGGGGAACCCTCCTGATACCGCTCCGCTCCGGCGCGGGGCTCGTGCGGGGCCGGGACCTGCGTCTCGAGGAAGCCCTCCACCCCGTACCAGCCGGTGAGGGTGGGAGCGAGACGCTCCCGTGCCCTCGGGCCTGCGGTCATGAAGCCGGCGCCCCAGCCGGCACGAAGCCACTTCTGCCCGCCGCACACGACCACGTCCGCCGCGGCTGCGGGGAAGTCGACCGCCCCCAGCCCCTGGATCGCGTCGACCACCAGCAGCGCGTCGCCCGCGAGCTCGTTGAGGCTGCCGACGTCCACGCGAAATCCGCTGCGGAAATCGACGAGGCTCACGGATACGGCCGCGGTCTCGTCGTCGACGGCGTCCGCAAGTGCCGACGGGGTCACCCGGAGGTCCGGCACCTCGACGAGCCGCACCTCGGGGCCGCCGCGTCCCGCGGCCCGCAGCCACGGGTACACGTTGGCCGGGAACTCGTGGGCGGCGACCACGACGTTGCCACCGGTCAGGCCGAACGCCACCTGGAACAAGCCGGCGCTGGTGGACGGGATGATCGTCACGTCCTCGGCGGGCACGGTGAGGAACCGCGCGATCACAGCCTTGGCGGCTTCGTACTCCTCCATCACGATCGGCACCGGGGAGCCCGGAGGGGCGTGCAGCCACTCCCACGCCTTGCGGGTCGCCGCCACCACCCGCGCCGACACCGGCCCGATCGATGCGAAGTCGAGGTAGCCGGCCGGCTCGCCGAACTCGGCCAGGTAGGAGGCAGGGAGGCCGCCGTCCGCAAAGTGCATCGGGCGGGAGGCTACCGGAACGGCGGGTCGGCATTCTCAGCCGATTCTTAGCCCCGCTTCACGGTGCTCGAAACCCGCGGCGCGAGATTGCCTCCGTAAGCATGAGACAGACCGAAAGGAGCAGTCATGCGAAACGCCATCATCCAGGCCCTGAAGACGGGGCTGATGGTGCTGGTCGTGGCCGGCCTGGCGGTGAGCGGCCTGGCGCTGGCCCAGGTCGGCGACGACCCCGACCCCGCCACCGCAGTCCCCATCCAGTCCCCGGCCGAGTCCCAGGCGCAGCCGCAGGACGAGGCGGCGGGCGAAACCGGGCTCGACGAGCGCCCCCTCCGGTGCGGCCACCGCTTCCACGGAGCCGGCGATCTCCTCGGAATCGCCGCTGAATCCATCGGCATCGAGCCGGCCGACCTGGCCGAGCAGCTCCGGGAGGACGGCGCCACGATCGCGTCGGTGGCCGCGGCCAACGGCTCCGCCGGCGACGCCGTCATCGAGGCTCTGGTGGACGACTTCGCCGGCCGCCTCGCCGATGCGGTCGCCGACCAGCGCCTCACCCAGGAAGAGGCAGACCGCAAGCTCGCCGAGGCCACCGAGCGCATCGCCGAGGCAGTCGAAACCGAGAATCCCCGGGTGCGTGGATTCGGCCACGGCGGCCGCCACTTCGGCCTCGGCGGCAACGTGGAAGCCGTCGCCGAAACGCTGGGCCTGAGCGTCGAGGAGCTCCGGGAGGCGAGAGACGAAGGAGCCACGCTCGCCGAGCTCGCGGCGCAGCGGGGCTTCGCCGTCGACGACCTCGTCGCCGTGATCGTCGCCCCCCTCCAAGAGCGCCTCGCCGATGCAGTCGCCGACGAGCGCCTCACCCAGGAGGAAGCAGACCGCAAGCTCGCCGAGGCCACCGCGCGCATCGCCGAGTTCGTCGAGAGCGGCGAGCGCCCCGAGGGCTTCGGCCGTCCCGGCCACCGGCGCGGCCCGGGTCGCGGCTTCGGCGGCGCCGGGCTCGGCACCGGTCCTGCGGCGGGCCAGGGCGTCGCCGACGCCTGATCCTCCTCCCGCTCCGCCCGCCGCCGCGCTCGCGCCTCCCGGCCCGTCCGGGAGGCGCCGGCGCGAGGGCTGGTGGTTGACCCGCACCATCGGGTAATCGCCGCGGCCGGCGGGTGACGCCGGCCGAGACTGGCGCAGCCGGTGCCCCACCGGCCTATCCGGCTGCGCCTCGCTCCCACGCCGCCACCAGGTCGGCATAGCCGCCGCCTGCCGCCACCAGCTCGTCGTGGGTCCCCTCCGCCACGATGCGCCCGGCGTCCACCATCACGACGCGGTCGGCCCGCTGGGCGGTGTGGAGCCGGTGCGCGATCACGATGGCCGTCCGCTCGGCGAGCACGGCGGCGAGAGCCCGCTCGACCTGTGCCTCGGTGCCGGGATCGAGGTTGGCCGTGGCCTCATCGAGCACGATCACCGCCGGGTCGACCAGCAGGGCGCGAGCCAGGGCCACCAGTTGGCGCTCGCCCGCCGAGAAGCGGCTGCCCCGCTCGCGGACCAGCGTGTCGAGGCGCTCGGGCAGCCGGCGAGCCCATTCCTCGGCGCCCATGGTGCGCAGCACCTCCCAGATCTCGTCGTCGCCGGCGTCGGGTCGGGCGTAGCGGATGTTGTCTCGCAGCGTGGCGTTGAACAGATACCCCTCCTGAGGAATCAACGTCACGGTGCGGGCGCGGGACGCGTGGGTGGCGTTCCGGAGGTCGGTGTCGTCCA
>CAYGCW010000151.1:5578-6894 GCA_964348465.1 uncultured Acidimicrobiia bacterium
TCTTCAGCACACGGTCGTGGTAACGGTCTGCGAACATCCGACTCGTCACGTGCACGGGATGAGCCCGCCCGACCGCGCTGCGGCGGACGTGGTGTACGCCGCTCTTGTCGGACGGCCTGCGGCCGGCTCCGGGAGGTCGTAGGCCCCGGGGCGCTCCGCGACCGAGGGCCGGGTGTCGAAGAGGTCGAAGATCTTGCCAAAGCCTGCCAGAGCCGACATCAGCTGGTTGTAGGTCATGGACAGGTTGATGATCGGCTGGAAGAACCAGTCCAGGTAGAGCAGGAACACCACCAGCGAGCCGAACGTCACATCGCCCTGGATGACCCGCCGGCCGCCGACCACGAGCACCAGGCCCGCGCCGGCGACCCTGAGGAACGCCACCAGTGGGAAGAACCAGGCCACGTTCGCGGCCGCCCGCATGTTCGCCCTGAAGTACGCCTCGTTGACTTCCCCGAACGCATCCGCCTGCTGCGCCTCACGGGTGAACGCCTGCACCACCCGCACGCCGGTGATGCCCTCCTGGAGGCTGGCGAGCACCCGCCCGATCTGCTGACGGACCTCGCGGTAAGCAGCCCCTGCCAGCGCCTGGAACACGCGGCTGGCGACCGCCAGGATCAGAATCACCCCGAATACGGCCAGCGCCAGCTCCCAGTCGACCAACAGCATCGCCACCGCCACGCCGGCGATCGTGAGCAGGTTGGTGACGACGGTCACCGCTCCCTCATCCACGAACTCCGACACCGATTCCACGTCGGAGGTCATCCGGCTCACCAGCACCCCGGTCTTCGACCGCTCGTAGAACGGCATGTCGAGGCCTACGAGATGCCGGAAGACCCGGGAGCGCAATTCGCGCAGGTAGCGCTCTCCCAGCGACGAAACTGCAAACTGGCTGGCCCGCTGGGCGACGTACTGCACGCCGAGCAGGCCGAGGAACACGAGGGCGGCGACGGCCAGCGCCACCTCGTTCCTCTCGGCGATGCCCTCGTCGATGCCGCCCCGCACGGCGAGCGGCCCCAGCACCCTGGCGGCGGTGGCCAGCACCGTCAGCCCGAGCGCGCCGACCGCCGGCCACACCAGATGCCGCCCGAGCCGAGCCGCCCTCCGGATCAGGCGGTGCGCCGGAGCCGGGAGCGGCCCTTCGGGCAGGCCGGCGCGTCTCATCGTGCCGCCTCGACGGCCGCCAGCACCTCGGCGTAGCGCGACGTGGTCCGTAGCAGCTCGTCGTGGGCACCGGCGGCGGCCACCCGTCCTTCGTCGATGAGCACCACTCTGTCGACGAGGGCCAGCGTCGACGTACGGTGGGCGACGATGATCGT